>JAZQHM010000075.1:0-5069 GCA_045540575.1 Faecousia sp.
TCGAGAACTATCTGGCAAGAATATCTGAGAAGAATGGCTTGGATCAGATGTTCATTGAAGTAATGAAGTTCGGTGACTCCGCACGCGCGTATCTTGAGACCACGAGATCATAACGCACTAACCTAAAAACACCCCGGGCGGAGAAATCCGCCCGGGGTTGCTTTTAAACTTTTTCGACGCTAAAAAAGCACCCAATTTGGGGTGCTTTTTTTCGGTGGTGCCGGTGGCCGGACTCGATTTGCATTTTGCTCCTATGGAGCAAAATAAATGTTCGCCTCCGTCGAGCCGTCGGCGGCAACGCTCATCCGCGTTGCATTTGAATTGGTTCGAGTCCGTTACTTACTCATATAATAAAACAACGACCCCATTAGGGGTCGTTGTTTTATTGGTGCCGGTGGCCGGACTCGAACCGGCACGCTGTCGCCAGCGGTGGATTTTGAGTCCACTACGTCTACCATTCCATCACACCGGCAGGTGTGCTTGCATATTTTGATGAATCACCGATGGCGACAAGTCGCCAACGTTTGCGGTACCCGATAAAATCTACGGGCTTACGCATTCCCTTGATTTTATCGACCGCTGCACTTGCTGCACCCTCGCTTTTTCCGCCACTGGCGGCGCTCGGGTTCGCAACAGTGGATATTGAATCCGCCAAGTCTGCCACTTCATCACACCGGCAGGTGTGCCCCAGTATTATAGTATACTTTGGGGCAAAATGCAAGCATAATTTTATGTGTGGGAGAGATTTTCTAATCTGTCCAATTGTCTGCGCCGGTGCAGGTAGTAACCAACCTGTGCAATGGAGCAAATCGCATAAGAAATAGGGTAGCAAACATACAGCCAGCCAACCGTAGGGTTCAAGGGAAAGAAGAAATAATTCCAGATAATACGAGGGGCGCAAATGCAGAGAATATTCATCAGCGTCGGCATGGTAGACGCGCCCATACCGCGGATGCAGCCGACGGTACATTCCGGAATGGCATACAGCACATAGCTCCATACCATAAGCTGTAGCATGGGCGTGGCAGTTTCAATCACAACACTGTTGTTGCTGAAAAGCCCCAACGGCACATTGCTGAACAAGGTCAGCGGTATTGCCACGATGGCGACGATGCCGCCGCAAAGCAGGATGCTCTTTTTCAAAAGCTCATCAATGCGCTTAAAGTTTCTGGCACCGAAGCACTGTCCGGCGAAGCTGACACAGGCGGCGTATGTGGACGACAGGATCATAAACACGATGTTTGTGATTTTGTTGGAAGCTGTGGCGCTTGCCATTACGATCTCGCCCAGAGAGTTGACGCTGGACTGCAAAATGATATTGGCAAAGTTGAAGATAATGCCGTTCAGACCGCAGGGCATGCCGATTTGCACAAGCTTCAGAAGCTCCGGTTTGTGGATCTTCAGCATTTTTAGCTGCATGCCGTACTCCTCCCTGGGATTAAAGAGGATGTACAGGACAACGGCAGCGGAAATGATCTGGGATGTAATGGTTGCGATGGCAACGCCTTCCACACCCATGTGGAACACGACTACCAGCACCAAATTCAGCACTACATTTACAACACCGCTGATCATCAGAATGATCATGGGGCGCCTGGTGTCGCCATGGGCACGCATAATGGCAGCGCCGAAATTATAAAGCATGGAGGCAGGTGCACCGGCAAAATAGATCTGCATGTACAGCGTGGCACTGCCCAGCACACTTTCCGGACATTTTATCAAAAGCAGGGCAGGGCGGGAGAAGAACAAGCCAAGAATGCTCATCACAATGCCGCAAACAGGTGCCACAAGCATGGCGGTGTGCATGCAGCGGGACATACCTTCCTTATTCTTTGCACCGAACAGATTGGAGCAGACGATGTTGGCTCCGGTGGCAAGACCAAAGAACAGATTGAGGATCAAAATGGTGATCTCACCTGTGGCACCGACGGCTGCCAAAGCGTTGTCGCCTACAAACTTACCCACAACGATCATGTCAGCGGTATTATACAGCTGCTGCATGATGTTACTGACCAGGATCGGGAATGCAAAGATAATCAGTTTTTTGATGACCGATCCGCTTGTGAGGTCTATGGAATGCTTATTTTTCATAGAGACCCACCTCCTCGTCAAGGCACATTATACCGCGGTAAAAATAAAAAACAAGAGAAAAACTAACCAAAAAACAAGAAAAAAGCCCACTGATTGCAGTGAGCTTTTTGGCACATTATACCATGGTCTGCGGGTCCAGCAGATGCTCCACTTCCGCGTCTGAAAGAATGTGCTTATTCTTTAAAATCTCCCGGACGGATTCGCCGGTGCGGATGGCGGTTTTGGCAATATCGGCAGACTCCTTGTAACCGACTTTGGGGCAGATGGCGGTGATTACACCCACAGAGCCCTCTACCAATTCCATACAGCGCGCTTCGTTGGCGGTGATGCCGACGATGCAATTGTCCACAAAGGTCTCTACAGCGCCGCTCAGGGCTGCGATGGACTCAAACAGCTTGTGATAAAGGACAGGCTCGGCGTAATTCAGCTCCAGCTGACCGGCTTCCGCTGCCATGGTAATTGCCATATCGTTGCCGATGATGCAGAAGGCGGCTTGGCTGACTACCTCGGGAATTACGGGATTGACCTTGCCGGGCATAATGGAAGAGCCGTTTTGCATGGCAGGCAGATTGATTTCCTCAAAGCCGCAGCGAGGTCCGGAGGACATAAGGCGGAAATCATTTGCCATTTTGGAGCAGGAGATAGCGCAGGTTTTCAATGCAGAGGAAACATAGGCAAAAGCGTCCAAATTCTGCGTGCCGTCCACCAAATCCTCTGCTTTTACAAGGGGAAGGCCGGTGATCTGAGCCAGTGTGGGCGCCAGAGCACTCACATAGGCAGGGTTTGCGTTTAAGCAGGTGCCGATGGCGGTGCCGCCTAAGTTGATGGCATACATTTCCTCCAGCGCACGATTCAGCCGCCCAATATCTCGCCGGATTGCTTTACGATAGGCACCGAATTCTGCGCCTAAGCGGATGGGAACAGCGTCCTGCATCTGAGTTCTGCCCATTTTGATGATGTGGTGGAAGGCTTCTTCTTTTTCCTTTAGTGCCTGCGCCAGGCGTTCCACCTGTGCGATTGCCTTTTTCAACAGCTTTGCTGTGGTGAGCTTTGCGGCGGTGGGGATCACATCATTGGTGGATTGGGCGCGGTTGACATGGTCGTTGGGGTGAACGATGGAATAGTCGCCCTTTTCACCGCCCAGCAATTCGATGGCGCGGTTGGCGATGACCTCGTTGGCATTCATGTTGGCGGTCGTGCCTGCGCCGCCCTGAATGGGATCGCAGATAAACTGGTCATGGAGTTTGCCGGCAAGCAGCTCGTCGCAGGCAGTACAAATGGCGGTAGCGATCTTTTCGTCCAACTCGCCCACGTTCTGATTGCAGATGGCGCAAACCTTTTTGATTTGGGCAAGGGACTCGATGAATTCCTTGCGCAGCTTTTGACCGGTGATCCGGAAATTTTCGCAGCCGCGAAGGGACTGCACACCGTAGTAGGCATCCTTGGGAATGTTGCGGCTGCCGATAGAGTCTGACTCGATGCGATACTCCATAATCCATTTCTCCTATGCAAAGATAAAGGAAATCTTGCAAACAAATGGATGATATCACGAAAAATGCAGGAAGTCAACAATAAATGCAGGAATAATTGCAAAAAAAGAACTCCGCAGTTGTCTGCGGAGTTCTTTGGGTAAGTTATACATCCAGATAGCCGGCAAGCACTTTCAATGTGTTATACACACCGTCGATGTGGCTGCGCTCGTAGCCGTGACTGGCATAAACACCGGCACCGATCAGACCGTGGCGGATGTCTGCACCGGAGCGCAGGGTTGCCTCCACATCAGAGCCGTAGAAAGGATAGACATCTACTGCGTAGTCTGCTTCAGTCTTTTTGGCAGCTTCGATAAGCTTGCCAACGACCTCATAGCTGTAAGGACCGCCGGAATCCTTGGCACAGATGGAGACCTGCTTTTCTGTGCACTGCAGACCATCGCCCACACAGCCCATGTCCACGGAAATGGCTTCCGTAACACCGGCAGGCACAGACGCGCTGCCGCCGTGACCGACTTCTTCATAAACAGTCACATGCACCCAGGTTTTCCGCTTGGGCACGATGCCGTTTTCGCTTAAATATTTGGCAAAGCCCAGCAAAATGCCAACGCTGAGCTTATCGTCCAGGAAACGGCTCTTGAGATAGCCCGATGCTGTGCGGCGGGTGCGGGGATCAAAGCAAACAATGTCGCCCACCTCGATACCAAGCTCCCGGGTGTCCGCTGCGGAGGAAACATCCTCATCCAGCACCACTTCCATGGTGTCCCAGCTGCGTTTGGCAGTGGAATAGTCGCCGTTGACGTGGACGGAGGCGTTGTGCATCTGGAAGGTGCCGGTGTACACCTTGCCGTCCCGGGTGTAGATGCGGACATTTTCAGCCTCGCCGTTGTTGGGGTTCATGCCGCCCAGATTGGTGAGCTTCAGGCGGTTGCCGCAGATCTGGGTGACCATGCCGCCCAGAGTATCCAGATGGGCCTCCAGCAGCAGAGCGCCATCCTCCGGCAGCTCCGGGTTCAGGCAGACCAGAACGCCGCCCTTGCGGGTGAGTTCCGGGGAGAAGCCCAGCGCCCGGAATTCCTGCACAGCGTATTCTGCGGCCCGGCGGGTGAAGCCGGAGGGGCTATCGATAGCCAGCAGGGCGCAGGTCTGCTCGACCGCGTAATTGGTGTACTGTTCCATGGGGATCACTCCTATGTCAAGTTTTCATAAGTATAGCACCGGGGCAGGAGGAAATCAAGGACAGCTCTGTTCGAGAAGCGTGCGCAGCTGTCTGCAATGTCCCCGGCAGGACTCCATCAGCTCCTCGTACAGCGCGGTGAGGGTGGAGTCGTCGGATCCGTCCGCCGCCATGCGGTAGGACAGCTCGGCCTGCTGCTCTCCCTGGTGACGCTGGCGCAGAGCGCCCCAGAAAGAGGGAATGGCAGGGGCAGGCAGCTGCTCGGTGGGCCAGTAGCGCACGCCGCTACGCAGGAAGTAGGCGGTGGCCAG
>JAZQHM010000076.1:0-39152 GCA_045540575.1 Faecousia sp.
CTTCCTAAGACCGCTTGGCCTCCGACTTCTGAAGATGTAGAGCAAATATTCAACTGCTTGCAAGGATTTAAGTCTGCATTCACATATCAAGAAATCTGCGATCGTGTCAACAGACTATATCCGGATAGTATTTTTGCGAAAAAAACGTATACAGTCCTTAGTGACATGTATCGTATAGGCATCATTGGAAACTCACTAGGCTCAGATAAATCACCTCGTTGGGAATACAAACAGCAACATCGTCTGATCATTGACGATCCTTGGAAAATCATCATTCATCCCTCATTACATATTGAGCTTTCGGTTAGCGGTAGAAATGATAAGCATATTAAACGAAGCGCAAAAAAAGCACAAGATAGAACCCTCAGCAACGACAGCAGTGTGTTTAGTGCTACAATATTAGAGGTATGTTATAGCTATATTCTTGTTTCATTTACAAAGGATGGCAACAAGCAAAAAGGATTCATAGGCGTAAAGCATTTGAATAAACCCGAAGCTAAAGATGGATTATTAAAGGAACTCTTTAAGGTAGGCGATGTTGTAAACGCACGCATTGGAGAGTATGATCGCAAGTATTCATTTTGGTATATGGATGTTGTGTAATCGACTTAAATACTTCATGCGATTGAGTACCTGCTATGGGCAGTATTTTCCCTTATTTTTTCCCTTACGGGGATAGTAAACGATGGTTAACGGCGGTTAAAAGTGGCAAGTAAATGTTTGGAATTGGCCGCTATTTACTAGCAAACGGTTAACTTTGGTTAAAGAAAGTAATTATCCAACCAAATTCAAATCCCTCTCACTCCGCCATAAGACATCCACACCTTCCGGTGTGGATGTCTTATACTCTGCAGTGAAAAATGCAAACAAAAGCCACCCAAATGGGTGGCTTTTCTTACTGCTTCGGACCTACTTTTTTCTTAGCGCCGTCGGGGGAGACGATGTAGGTGTTTTCCAACTGACCTATTAAGCTTGCTTTTACGGAATCGATATAGATTCTTCTCAGCTTATCGCGCTCAATAAGTTCCTCCTCCGTCAAGCCTTCAGTCTTTGCTTTTTTTGCCAGCTCATTGATTCGGGCGATTACTTTATCCATTTCCATATTATTACCTCACACATATCGGTGGATGACCACCGGAATACGGCCTTTTTTCGTAAGACCGTCTGCACGGATCAGTTTCATTTTGCCGCTTCCCCGCAGAGATATTTTAGATCCTTCTGCAACAATTTTATCCGGCTTTTCGCAGGGCAGTCCATCAATTGCCACTTTTCCGGCAGAAATGTACTGAGCAGCAAGGCTTCTTCCAATACGAAATCCCGATGATACTACGCTGTCCAATCGCATAGATGCCAGGGTATCGCGGATTTCTTTTACTTCCGGTTCGGGGATCTGTGCTTCCTTAATGGGTATTGCAGCAAGTCGCAGCTTTGTTCTTCCTGCGGATGTGAAATTTTGCAAAACATAGGGTGCGATCTCAGCCGTTACGAAGAAATCACACCTTCCGGCACTAACGCAGATATCGCCAACACTTTCCCTGCTGATTCCTGCACCCATCAGTGCACCGAGAAAATCACGATGAGTAGGTGCATCATTTTCGTAGAAATCAGCACGCAAACAAACGATGGAAGAATCGTCTTCAAATAGGGCGCTTTCGTCCATATAATCCGGAAGATATATCAGCATTTTCCGCTCAGCATCGGCATAGCCGCCAAAACTGTGAAGCCCTTCCGGTGCGCCGAAGAGGTAGCGGGCGAGCTCTTGCTCTCTGGGAGAAAGAAAGGCAGTATGCGCAGGGATATTGCGCTGTATACCGGCATTGATTTTATCCCAAAGCTTTGCAAGCAGAAGCTTATCTTCGGCAGTTTGGGCGATTTTATCAATATGGTTTCTGTCCATGTTATCACCAAGGGGATTATAGCACATTTTCTGCAGGCAAACAAGAGATTTTTCTTGTGGAAACGAGTAGTTTATCGTATAATAGCAAAAAGAGGTGATAACATGGTTATCGGAATCGTTGGCGGCGGCGCATCCGGCATGGCGGCAGCGCTGGCAGCGGCTGAAAACAAGGACAAGCAAATATTGCTTTTTGAGCGGCAGGCGCGTTTGGGAAGAAAGCTTCTCGCCACCGGTAACGGTCGGTGCAACCTGACGAATCTGCACGTAAGTGCGGATACTTATCATGGCGACGATGCAGACTTTTCCCGTGCTGCATTGGCACACTTTGACGTGCAGGATACTCTGAAATGGTTTAAGACAATGGGACTCTACACAGTCTCTGAGGCTTCCGGTCGGGTATATCCTTATTCTGATCAGGCGAATTCTGTTGTGGATGTGCTGCGCTTTGCGCTGCAGAAGGAGAATATTCGCGTATTAACGGGTACGGAAGTTTCCCGTGTGCGGAAAAGTGGTAACGGATTTTCTGTTGAAACCGATGGCGAGTCTTTTATTTGTGATAAACTGATCATTGCCTGCGGCGGCTTGGCGGGTACAAAGCTGGGCGGCTCTATGGCGGGCTATAAGCTGCTTCGCGCGATGGGACATCACTGCACGAAGCTGCGTCCAACCCTTGTGCAGATCAAAAGCGATTGGCACGGCTGTGCTGCGTTAAAGGGTGTGCGCGCTAACTGTCATGCGGCGATCTATAAGGATGATTCTCTTTACGCACAAAGCACCGGTGAAGTTCAGTTTACGGAGTACGGTCTTTCCGGTCCGGTGATTTTTGAAATTTCCAGAGATGTATGCCATGCACCCGGTAACTGGATCTGCAAGCTGGATTTGCTTCCTGATACGGAGCAAGATGAGCTTCTGAATTTGCTGAAAGCAAAGAAAAATCCTCAGCTTACTGCTGACGACCTCTTTACGGGAATTCTGCATAACCGCTTGGGTCGTGTTTTAACGGCAGCGGTTGGCATTCGCGGAAACCTTCCGATTTCTGAGCTGTCAGATACGCAGATGGAAGAGGCTTGTGCTGCGGTTAAGGGATTTTCGATTTCTCTGAAAGAACCTTTGGGCATGGACAGTGCTCAGGTCACGGCAGGCGGCATTATAACAAGTGAGTTTGACCCCAATACCATGGAAAGCAAACTCGTACCGGGGCTGTACGCTTGCGGTGAGGTACTGGATGTGGACGGCGATTGCGGCGGATACAATCTGCAGTGGGCTTGGAGCTCCGGCAGATTGGCAGGCACAGCTGCGGGAGGTGTGGTATGATTCGGATCCGAGATATTTCCTTTCCGCCGGAGCACGATGCCAATCAGCTGATTTTTGAAGCGGCAAAGTTGCTGCGCGTTTCCGGCTCGAAGATTCGAAAGCTGAGTGTTGTAAAGCGTTCTATCGATGCCCGTAAAAAGCCGGATATTCGCATTATTTATACAGTTGATGTGGCTGTTGACGGAAACGAGCAGAAAATTCTGCGGCAAAGCGGCTGCAAAAGAGCAAGCATTGCTGATAAGACCTATTATAAGCCACCGAAGGCTATCAAGCAGGCTGCAAAACGACCGGTTGTGGTCGGTTTTGGTCCCGCGGGCATGTTTGCGGCTCTTATTCTTGCCATGGCAGGACAAAAGCCCTTGGTTTTGGAGAGGGGTGCGGACGCGGCTACCCGGCATGAAAAGGTGGAAACCTTTTTTGCCACCGGTCAGCTGGATACAAAAACCAATGTTCAATTTGGTGAGGGTGGTGCAGGTACATTTTCTGACGGCAAGCTGAATACCGGTGTCAACAATCCCCGTATCGGTTGGATCTTGGAGCAGTTTGTGAAATTCGGTGCCCGGGAAGATATCCTTTACGATGCGAAACCCCATATCGGCACGGATGTGCTTTTAGAGGTTGTACAGAATCTTCGCAAAAGAGTTATTGACCTTGGCGGCGAGGTGCAGTTTAACACCCAGGTCACAGGTATTCGTACTGAAAACGGCAAACTAACTGCGGTTGAAACGGAAAATGGCTGCATTGACTGCGATTATGCGGTGTTTGCCATTGGCCACAGCGCCCGGGATACCTTCGAAATGCTGAATGCAAAGAAGATTCCCATGGAGCCAAAGCCATTTGCCATGGGTGTGCGGATCGAGCACAAGCAGGCACTTATTGATCGGGCGCAGTACGGCAGTGATTCACTACCGCTTCCGCCGGCTGACTACAAGCTTGTTAAGCATTTGGACGACAAAACGGTGTATACCTTCTGCATGTGCCCCGGCGGTTATGTGGTGGCGGCTGCTTCGGAAGAGGGCGGTGTTGTCACAAACGGCATGAGCTATGCCGACCGGGATGGCGAAAATGCCAATGCTGCACTGCTGGTAACGGTAAATCCTACTGATTTTCCTTTTGAGGGTGCGCTGGGAGGAATGTACTGGCAGCGTCAAATTGAGGAAAAGGCATATTCTGTTTCCGAAAGCTACTCGGCGCCTGCTCAAACTGTAGGGGATTTTCTTTCCGGTAATGCAAGCACCTGCGGCGGCGATGTCATTCCCACATACCGTCCCGGTGTTCACTGGTGTGACCTGCACGATGTTCTGCCGGATACGATCACAGTGGCACTTGAAAAGGCTTTGCCGCTATTAGATGGCAATCTCAAGGGTTTTGCATCTGCCGATGCGGTGCTGACAGCCCCTGAGACTCGCAGCTCCAGCCCCGTTCGCATTTTGCGTGATGAGACTCGTCAATCTGCTGTAAAGGGCTTATATCCCTGCGGTGAGGGTGCGGGATATGCCGGTGGCATTATGTCTGCTGCTATCGATGGCATTATGACAGCGGAAGCGATATTGGAGGGAATCTCCCATGAATGAAAAGAAACTATGCAGCCACCTGCGGCATGAATTCAGCACAAGCGGCTGGGTACTGCTGCTATACTATGGAATCATGAATCTGGCGGTAAGCATTGTGCTGGCAGCGGATATTGCCATCCGTATCGTTAGCGCGACTATTTCCAATGAAGTTCTTTCTGACGCATTCATCGAGGAAATGGTCAATGCCGCAGCAGCCAACGGCTGGGGGTATCTGATCGCAATGACTGTCGGCGCGGTGCTGCTTTATGTATGGAAGAAGCGGGAGTTCTGCCTGCAAACCATATGGCAAAAAGAAAAGCCCATGACAGCCTCTGCATTCTTTTCCATTGCCGCAATTTTTATTGGCGTGCAGGCAGTTGCCCAGGTTTTGGCGATCGCGCTGGAGTGGTTTTTTAACCTTTTCGGACTCTCTATTCTGGATGCACTTGAAAGCGCATCGGTGGTGGAAGATACGGTGAGCATGTTCCTTTATGCGGCGATCTTTGCGCCAATCGGAGAGGAGATCCTGTTCAGAGGCTTGCTTCTGCGAATGCTTCAAAAGTACGGAAAGAAATTTGCTATTTTGGCAACTGCGTTCCTTTTCGGCATTTTCCACGGCAACATCATTCAAACACCCTACGCATTTTTGGTTGGACTTGTACTGGGCTATGTGGCGGTTGAATATTCCATCCTTTGGGCAATCGTGCTGCACATGCTCAACAATATGGTGCTTGCCGACTTTATGACAAGGCTTGCGGAAATCCTGCCGCCGGGTGTTGGCGATTTGATCTCGATTCTTGTGATTTGGGGCTGCGCCATTGCGGCTGTTATCATTTTGATCGTGAAACGACATGAGGTTTCACAGTATCTTCGTCAAAAGAAGATACACCCGCTTTGCGTGAAAAGCTTCTTTACATCGCCGGGCGTTTTGGTGCTTACGGGAATCATGGTGGGAAATATCCTGCTGACCTTCCTCATGCAATTATTTGTATAGAAAAACACGCGCTCAATGAGCGCGTGTTTTTTATGCATATTTTTCTTTCAGATAGAGGATCGCCTGACGGTAGCCGTCAATGCCTTGCCCCTTGATGGTCTTCTCGCAGTACATACCTGCGTAGGAGATTTGCCGGAAAGCTTCCCGGGCATCAACATTGGAGATATGGACTTCGACTGCCGGAATCTGCACAGATTTCAGCGCATCTAAGATGGCAACCGAGGTGTGAGTATAGGCTGCGGGATTGATGACGATTCCGTCAACACAGCCGTAGCAGGACTGAATTTTATCCACAATGTCACCTTCGTGATTGGATTGGTACTGCTGGATGTTTAGGTTTTCTTCCTCGGATGTCCGTTGAATCAGTGCAAGCAGATCCTGAAAGGTTTGCTTGCCGTAGATACCGGGCTCGCGAATACCAAGCATATTGATATTCGGTCCGTTGATGACAAGAATATTCATTGCTGCACCTCCCAGAGTTTTAAGATTTCCGTTGCTGCAGCTTCAGCAGCTGCGTTGTTGTCGATGTGGTGATCGGCAAATTTTTCGTATAAGGGTTTTCTGACTGCGTACATATCAGAAAGCTTCGTTGATTGGGAAAGGGGTCTTCCGTCTGTACTGAGAGCGGTCAAATCCCGGTGAATACAGAAAATCGTGCCATTTTGGTGTAGCAGAGGATAGTTTTCCGGGCGGGTAACGCAGCCGCCGCCGGTGGCGAGGATGATTCCGGACCGCTTTCCAAGCTCCTGCAAGGCTTGTGTCTCCAGCTGCCGGAAAAAGTTTTCGCCCTGTGAGGCAAAAATGTCCGGAATGGATCTGCCGGCTTTTTCGGAAAGATATGCATCTGCATCAACCAGTTCTTTTCCGGTTTTTTCTGCTAAAATTGCGCCAACTGTTGACTTTCCGCTGCCGGGCATGCCGATGAGAATGATGTTTTCCATCTGCGCGCGAAGCGCCGCGTAAATCTCATGGATCTTTTCGTCAGCAATAGAATTACCGGTGAACCATTCCGCACTTTCCTTTGCCTGGGAAACCAGCATCAGAAGACCGTTGAGAGAAACGATGCCTCTTTTTTCAGCATCCATTAAAAGCCTTGTTCTTGCGGGATTATAGATCATATCCAGCACACCCTCTAGTTGAGGGAACCAATCCAAATCAACGGGGGATACACCGTTGTTGGGGTACATTCCGACAGGTGTGCAGTTGACGATCACAGCTGCATCTGTGTGCAGATGCAGGTTTTGGTAATTGTTTTCACCCTTTCGGGAAATGACAACGACATTTGCGCCCCAGTCCTGCAGCACGGCGATTGCCGTATTGGCAGCGCCGCCGCTGCCGAGAACAAGCACTTTCTTTCCGCATACGGAAAGACCGCTTATTTTCAGCATGGATTCAAAACCGAAATAGTCCGTATTGTGACCAATCAGCGTGCCATCTTGTCGACGGACGATGGTGTTCACAGCGCCAAGCCGTTTTGCTTTATCAGAAAGTTCAGCGCAGTAGGGGATGACATCCTTTTTGTAAGGAATGGTCACATTGATGGCATCAAAACTTCCTTGCTTAAAAAAGGTTTCCAGCTGCTCGGGAGTCCGTTCAAACAGCTCGTAGCTGTATGAGCCAAGGTGCGCATGGATCTGGGGAGAATAGCTGTGGGAAAGCTTACCGCCAAGAAGTCCGCATTTCATTACACGACCTCGCTGTAGCTGCCCAGATATTTGAATTCTTCTGCCAAATCGTCAAGCTCGCACATCAGCTGAATGAATTCTTCGGAGTAGATGGAGGTATCCAGATCAAAATAGAACATGAATTCAAAATCACGGTCGGGCAGGGGACGGGATTCCAGCTTTGTCACATTGATTCCCAGCACATAAAGCCTGGCAAGCACCCGGTAAAGGGCACCGGGGCGGTGGTTCAAGACCATCATGATGGTGGTTTTGTCCGAGCCGGGATAGATCTCCATGTTCTTGCTGATGCAAATAAAGCGGGTGTAGTTGTTGCCTTGATCCTGCACAGAATTGGCAAGGATCTTCAGTCCATACAGCTCAGCGCAGCTGCGGCTGCTGAGGGCAGCAACATCGTTTCTTCCGGACTTTGCCACCATTTCTGCGGCAACAGCCGTGTTTTCAACGGGAATTACCTTAACACCCTTAAGCAGACTTAAATAATCGGAGCACTGATTCAGCGCCTGCTCGTGAGAGTAAACCTCTTTGATATCCTCGAGCTTCGTGCCGTGATTCACAAGCAGATTGTGATCCACTTTCAAACGGAAGGTGCGAACGATGGAGAAGCTGTGCTTGATCATCAGATCATAAACCTTCTTCACAGAGCCGGCAGTGGAATTTTCAATAGGCAGAATGCCGTACTGGCATAGCCCCTGCTCGATGGCAGTAAATACACCCTCAAAATTTTTGAAGTACATGATAAAAGGATTTTTGAAGATCTTCTCACAGGCGATTTGGGAATACGCACCCTCCACACCCTGGCAAGCCACCATAGGCGCCTGCGGAAGCAGCTTGGGCGTGTTTTCAATAGCCTTAGTGATCTGGTCGTAAAGGGGAGAGATGGTGTTGTTGCGCTTACTCTGATAGCTACGGCTCAGCTCAAAGAGCATGGAATACAGCACCCGGGTGTAATTTGCCATATCGGGACCTGCTTTTTCTGCCACATCCTGCAGCTTTTCCCGTTCCCGTGCAGGCACGAATACCGGCAGATTTTGTGCCTTCTTGCAGTCGCCGATCTGGGCGGATACTTCCATCCGCTCACCAAAAAGCTTGACGATCTGATCGTCAATGCTGTCGATTTGTCCTCTTAATTCCTGAAGATCCATGATTATTTCCTCCTGGTTGCTTGGGTGTTGCCCAAAATCATGTCGTAAATTGCAATGGCTGCCGCAGCTTCCACAACGGGCACTGCTCTGGGGACGATGCAGGGGTCGTGGCGACCTTTTACCTGCAGGGTAGTGTCTTCGTTGGTTTGTAAATTTACGCTTTGCTGAGGCTGCGCAATAGACGGTGTAGCCTTGAAGGTTGCGCGGAAAACAAGGGGCATACCGTTTGTGATGCCGCCCAGGATTCCGCCTGCGTGGTTGGTGGCAGTTTTGACCACACCGTCACAAAATGTATATGCGTCGTTATTCACGCTTCCGGGCAGAGAAGCGGCATCTACACCTGCACCGAATTCCACAGCTTTCACAGCGGGGATACCAAATGCAATCTGGGAAATTCGGCTTTCCACTCCGCCGAACATGGGCTCACCAATACCGGCAGGAAGTCCCGTGACAATGCATTCCACACTGCCGCCAACGCTGTCGCCGTTCTTTTTCGAATCTGCAATGGTTTCCTTCATCAGCTGTGCGCTATTTGCATTTATAACCGGGAACGAAAGATCAATATTAGAAAGGTCGGGGTGTGTATAATCGACAAAGTCATCAAAAATGCCGCCGATTCGATAAATATGTGAGGAAATTTGGATTCCCATTTTCTCCAGCCATTGCTTGCAAAGTCCGCCGGCAATGCAAAGCGGAGCTGTCAGCCGACCGGAGAAATGACCGCCGCCAGCTGCATCCTGAAAACCGCCGTACTTCATTTGTGCGGTGTAGTCAGCGTGACCGGGACGGGGACAGTTTTTTAGATTATCATAGTCGCCGCTTTTGGTGTTGGTGTTGCGGATGATGGCGGCAATGGGTGCGCCGCAGGTATAGTCATCAACGATTCCACCAAGAAACTCAGGACGGTCTTCTTCCTTGCGGGGGGTGGACCAATCGTTCTGACCCGGGGCGCGACGGTTTAAGAATTCCTGCAGCTTTTCTGTGTCCACGGAAAGTCCGGCGGGAATTCCGTCCAGGGTTATGCCGATTGCAGGGCCGTGGGATTGACCGAAAATGGATAATTTTAAATTTTCACCGTATGTAGAGCTCATAATTACCTCCTAAACGGGTAAATTCTTCCCAAAAACCGGGGTAAGACTTTTTAACGCAATCTGCTCCTAAAATCGTCACTTTGTTGCTGCAAATCGTGGAGGCGATGGCAGCAGCCATAGCGATTCTATGGTCATTGCAGGCGTCAACTGTTCCTTCGTTAAAACGGCAGGGGAAAACCTGCAAGGTGTCTTCCGTTGCTGTAGCCTTCCCACCCAATGCCTCGAGCATGGCGATGGTAGACGCGACACGGTCAGACTCCTTCATGCGAAGCCGCTGAATATTGGTAAAAACTGCGCCGTGCTTGGCAGCAGCAACTACCGAAAGAATAGGAACAAGATCGGGGATGTCCGCTGTGGAAATCTCGGCAGCACCGGATTCCAGTTGCGGAAGAATCATTGCAACCTCACGGTCACCTTGAGGGGAATTTTCATCCAAGTTTTCTACAGTAAGATCGCTTCCAAGCTGCTTTGCTGCAAGCCAAAAAGCACCATTTGACCAGTCCCCCTCAACCGTTACAGTACCGGGGGATCGGTATTGGGGTGCGTTGAAAAGCGTCATTGCCTTTTGCGTCATGTCGATGTAGGGCTTGGATTCTATTTTTCCTGTGATCTGCAGGTTGCTTTCTCCTTTAAGAAGTGACAGCGCAAACAATAGTCCCGTGATAAACTGGCTGGATACACTGCCGTCGATGGAGTAATTACCGGGCTGCAGCTTTCCGCAGCAATGAATGGTGTCGTCTGTGGGACGGGTGAGAATGCAGCCCATACGCTCCATTTCTTCCCACAAAGGAGAAAGGGGGCGTTGGGGGAGTCTGCCAGCCATCTGGAATGTGGCATCCACACCCAATGCGCCGGCAATCGGCAGCATAAAGCGCAGTGTAGAGCCACTTTCACAGCAGTTAAACAAAGCTTTCTCGGGTATTTTCTGAATGGGAACGATGTGGTAGCCTTCCTCGGTTCGCTGAATGTCGCAACCCAAAGCGCGCAGACAGTCTGCGGTTGCCTCAATATCCCGGTTGGTGTCCGGGCAAATGAGGGTCGTAGGAGTTTTTGCAAAAGCAGAACAGATCAAATATCTGTGTGCTTGGGATTTTGAGGGGATCGCTTTTACAGTACCGGAAAGCTTCCTTGGGGTTATGGTAATGTCCATATTAAAGTCCTGCTTCGATAAAGGATTTAAGATCGGTTACATCGGTGCTTTGGATCCGGCAGTAGCCGATTCTTTCGGGAATGATCAGATTGACCTTTCCGCCCATGCGTTTCTTGTCAGAAAGGGCGCTGGTGAAGATCTGCGCGGCAGTGCAATCGGTGGTTGCAGGAAGATCAAATTGACGAATGATCGATAGAATTCTATCTTTCGTCTGTGTATCGCATATGCCGCTTTTTACAGCACTGCGGCTGACGATCGCCATGCCGATGGCGACAGCTTTGCCGTGGGATACGGTAAAATCGCTGTTAGCCTCCACACCGTGACCGATGGTGTGTCCCAAATTCAGCCGCATTCTTGCGCCGGTATCAAATTCATCTTCCATGACAACATCCCGTTTTAAGGCGACACAGCGGGCAATAACGCTCTCCCGGTCAAAGGAAAGTCCGTCGCGCTCCAGTTGTGCAAACAGGTCGGGATCATACAAAATGCCGTACTTGATCACTTCGGCGCAACCATCCCGGAAAATGTCGGCAGGGAGGGTGTTAAGTGTATCAATGTCGCACAAAACAAGCTTCGGCTGATAAAATGCGCCAGCCAGATTCTTGCCGGCAGACAGGTCAATAGCTGTTTTGCCGCCCACGGAGGAATCCACAGCAGCCAGCAGGGTAGTGGGGACTTGAATGTAGGAAATGCCCCGCAAATAGGTTGCAGCAACAAAGCCTGCCATATCGCCCACAACACCACCACCCAAGGCTACGATACAATCCGAACGAGTGACATGGTTCTGCGCCAGAAAGTTCAGAATTTCAAGGTATACATGTCCGTTTTTGCTGCTTTCACCTGCAGGGAAAACAAAATCCACAACCCGGAATCCGGCTTGCTCAAGACTCTTTGCAGCAGTCTCACCGTAAAGGGGGAAAACATTGGTGTCGCTGATAATGGCGGCTGTTTGTGCCTTGCAGACCGTTTTCACTTCGTTTCCAAGAGTGCTAAGCAATCCGCTGGCGATTTTCACTTCATACTTTCCGGATGCGCTTACGCTAACGATTTTCATCCGTCTACTTCCTCCTTACGCTGTCTGCCTTCGTCCAAAAGGCGGGTCAGCGTGTCCATATCCTGCTCCTGCAGGGCTTTTTGATAGGATTTTAAACTCTCGATATAAGTATCAAGCTCAAAGAGCATATTTTCCCGATTTTCCATGCAAAGCTCCGCCCACATTTTGGCATTGAGCCATGCGACGCGGGTCAGGTCCTTATAGCTGCCGGCAGAATAGCCTCTGTGACGCAATGCGGTGGGGGATTTGATGTAGGCATTGCTCAGCACATGGGGCATCTGGGAGGTAAATGCGATCAGTCGGTCATGTTCTTCTGCTGTACAAACAGAAAAAGAGCCGAAATTGCAGGGTGCAAGGGCTTCCTTGACACGCTCCAGCAGCTGCATATCGTCAAAACGCGGCGGCACAAGCACCATAGGTGCGCCCTGAAACAGATTCGAACGGCTGTATTTAAAGCCGGAGTAATGGGAGCCTGCCATGGGGTGGGCACCGACAAAGGTAAAGCCGTATTTTTCTGCCAGCGGAAAACAACGCTTACAAATTTCTTCCTTAATGCCGCAAAGATCCATAACGAGAGCAGCAGGGGAGACGAACCGGGCATTTTCTTCCAGCCATGCGGCAGATCCTTCCGGGTAAATTGCCAGCAGGATCAAATCGCACTTTCCGGTGTTTTCCTTGGTCAGATCATCATTTACAGCGCCTGCAAGCATGGCAAAAGTGCTGATATTTTCGTCTTTTTCGGCAGCAAACACAGTATGTCCGGCTTTTGAAAAGGCTCTTGCCATAGAGCCACCGATCAGACCAAGACCTAAAACGCCTACATTCATTGCATAGCCTCCCGCAGCTTTTGCACGCGGCTGTTCAGTTCTGCAAACTGATCCGGCGTAATGGATTGCGCGCCGTCGCATAATGCGTGAGAAGGATCGTTATGCACTTCCACCATAATGCCGTCGGCACCGGCGGCAACAGCTGCTGCGGTCATAGGCGCCACCAGCTTTGCTTTGCCGGTTGCATGGCTGGGGTCAACCACCACGGGAAGGTGAGTCAGCTCGTGGAGCACCGGAACGGCAGAAAGATCCAAAGTATTTCTTGTGTAGGTTTCAAAGCTGCGGATACCTCGCTCGCAGAGGATCACGTTCTCGTTACCCTCGCTCATGATGTACTCGGCGCTCATCAAAAGTTCCTGCAGTGTATTGGCAAGACCCCGCTTCAGAAGGATTGGTTTATTGGTTTTGCCAAGCTCCTGCAAAAGGTCAAAGTTCTGCATATTTCTTGCGCCGACCTGAATGATATCTACATCTACAAAAAGGTCAAGCGCCTTGATGTTCATAATCTCTGTGATGATGGGAAGTCCGCTGGCTTCCTTGGCTTTTAAGAGCAGACGGATACCTTCATCCTTCATGCCCTGGAATGCGTAAGGAGAGGTACGGGGTTTAAATGCACCGCCACGAAGGATATTTGCGCCGGCTGCCTTGACTGCCATGGCAACGCCGACGATTTGCTCCTCAGATTCCACAGAACAAGGTCCTGCGATCATGCCGAAATAGCCGCCGCCGATTTTGACACCGCCAGCTTCCACGATGGTATCCTTAGGATGGAATTTCCTGTTTGCCTGCTTAAAGGGCTCAGAAACCCGCTTAACGGTTTCTACAATTTCCAGAGAACTCAAAAGCTCCATATCCACACGGCTGGTATCACCAACAAGACCCAGAATGGTAACTTCCTGACCTTGTGAAACATGGACATCCAGATCCAAATGGCGAAGCCAGGCAATCAAATGCTGGGTCTGCTCGTCAGTAGTACCGTGCTTTAAAACTGCAATCATAATAACATCTCCTAAAAAAATAAGCCGCACAGATGCGATCCTGTGCGGCGTGTAAATACAAATGTATCGAGAAATCCTTGCAGCACAAATCGCTATTACTCTTTTACGCTAAAAAAGTAATAGTAGCCAAAATAAAACTGTGCAGCAAAGATAGAATTGACCATGATTTGGCCTCCATATCCAACGATTGCGGACATTATACCACACACGGTGGAATATTGCAAGCCCTTTTTGACAAAAAACAGCAGCCACAGTTATGCCTGTGACTGCTGAATTACATTACTCTGCGACAGTGAATGCCTGGGTCAAAACAAATGCGTTGTTGAAGTAAATATCGACGGTATACGCGCCTGCGACAGCGGGCATTGTGGGCATATCCAGTTCACCGTAGCCCTCTGTAAACATTCCGGACCAGGGGCGACTACTGCGCTCCATACTCATAGGTGTGCCGGCGCTGTCTTTGATGACGAACAGCACATCAATTACGTCGTCAGAATGCTTGTAGTTTCCTTCCACATGGGTCACAAAGGATGCTTTTTGACCGACCTTAAATTCGGTTGTAAAATCCTTTTCCCAAAGGCTGTACCAATGCCAGCCGGTGTTCTTGGGAGTGGGGCACATACGGAAGGTGATATTCGCAGCTTTTGTGCCGTAATCAGCAAAGGTACCACCGCCGGGAGCAGTGTAGGTATCCTTGCCGCCGAATACGGTTGCACCGTAGGGTGGCTGAACGGATATTTCATACACACCGCCGGGAATCAGCGCAGGGATGACGGCGCTGGTACTGTTTGTGCAGTGGACGACCTGTGTTTCACCGCCATTCACAGTGTAAAGAAGCATCCAGCCTTCGTCAACCTGAGGACCTTCATAGGTCCAGCTGACGGTAAGCTGACCGGCTGCACTGTCATCAATTTTAAGCTCACTGACAGTAACAGAGCCTGCAGAAACAAATACCCGTTTTCCAAGGGACATACCCGTTACATTGACATCCAATGTGTATGCAGATTCCATATTCAGATCGGTGATGGAAATGCTGGGCTCGGTAACGGTGAATGTGCTGTCATAACCGGCATCGTCATAGCATCTGACGGTCCAGCTTTCAACGTTGATGCCCTCCGGGACTTTCCAGCTGGCATTCAGTTTGCCACCTTCAAAACCGAGAATCTTCAGATCATCGCAGAAAATCAGCTTAGAGGCAGTATGCTCGATGGTGTCACTGCCAACCACATAGATCTGAGCAACGGGCTCAAGGCGGAATGTGTAGGTTTTACCGACAGTCAAGCCGTTAATTGTTACCATGCGTCCGGTGAATTCTTTTGTTTGTTCCTCTTCACCGTCGGTGGAGTACTTAACACGCCATGCAGTTTCATCATCACCCTGAAGAACAAAGCTTAAAATCACAGAACCATCTTCTGCACCGGTAACGGCGCTGAAATTGACGATCTCCGTGCGGGAATCTGTGGTATAGCTGTCAGTTGTTGTTCCCATAAGCTTGTGGAAACCGGAGATTTCCACCGTAACCTTGTACTGGGTATTGGGTGCAAGAGCGGTAAAATGAGCGGTGTTGTCTTTCACACTTTCACGCTTGGTATTGCCGTGGATATCGGTGCAGACAACGGTAAGAAGCGCATCATCAACATCCGTATCCAGCGTGACTGTCAGATAGTCTTCAGCACCGTTCAGTGTCAGGTTGTCAATGGTCTGCAGATAATAGTTATCGTAGTAGAAAACAGCACCGATGGCAAGTACCAGCAGCACAAGAATAATGCTTAATGTAACAATCAAGCCGGTGTATTTTTTGGATTTCTTTACAGGCTCAGTATACTCGGTGATTACTTCATCTTCGACCTTTTCTTCTGCAGGTGTTTCTTCTGTATCCTCTGTAGCTTCAGCAGCTGCTTCGGTTTCCGGTTCTGCCGCTTCCGTTTCTTCCACAGTTTCTTCCTCAACCGTAAGCGGTGCGGGAATAGGAACGTCGATAGGATCGGGTGGAATGACCGGATCGGGTGTCTCGTGAGCGATCAAGTCGTCTGCCTGCGCCAGCATTTCGCCGACCTCTTCTGTAATTTCAGCTTCTTCGAGATCCTGAGCAACCTCGTCATTGGGCTGCGTTTCGTCGTTAAGAGAGAATGCGATCTGATCGATACCATCTATGCTTTCCAGGTTTTCTTCAAAATCCTCAATGGATTCTTCTTCTTCAACAAGATCGCAAACAGCCGCTTCGTCGTTTTCCTCTGCACTTACATCTTCGCAGATCGGCGCGGGAACAATGGGAGCATCACTGACACCATTGCGTTGCATGTATGCCACAAGGGCTTGCCCAAGCTCTGCAGGAGTCTGATATCGGGATTCCGGGTCAGCATCGCAAGCCTTCAAAATGATTTCAGCTATCTCGTAGTCTGCGTATTCCGGGGGAATCAGAGTGCCATCATCTGCTGGTTGAGGCAGCTGACCATTGTTATAAACCTGGTGCAAAATCAAACCCACAGCGTATGTATCCAGGGTAGTATTCAGTGCGGAGTAGGCATCTGTTACCTCGGGAGGGGTATATGCACTGCGGTATTTATCCGGCAAGGATGCAAATTTCAGAGATTCCATGGGGATAAAGCCGAGGTCTCCGATACGGTAATCGCCCTTTTCTGTTCGATAGATATTACCTGGCTTCAGTGCCACATACAGATACCCGCTTTGCCGGCAGACAGAAAGTGCTGCGCACAAATCAAGTCCTAAATTGATCGCGCCGCAATGGGTCATGGGATTTCTGGAAAGATAACGCTCCAATGTGGGGCGGTAGTTGCTCAGTAGATATAAATCGTAACCAACTGCATCTTCCATAGGCTCGATCTGCCAGCCTTCAAATCCGACAAATCCCTCAAGCCCGGAAAGCATTTGAAGAAGCTCTGCCTCTGCAACTGTGTTTTCCGCCTGCTGACGGAAATAAGCATTTGCGCTTGCTTCGTCAGCGCATACACCGGTCAGCAGCAGCGCGTCAAGCTGCACCTGAGAAGCAGGGAATGAGAGAATCTTGACGATGCATTTTCTTTCCGTTTCATTTTCCATGGCAGGGCAGCTGCGGACACCGGCATGGTCGCTGATGGCGTCGCCCATAATGAAATTTTCCAGCAATGGTGCGATGCATTTCGGTTCAGACAATTCCATCGCCTCCTTTTTTCATGTATGCATATATGATACTGGAAACAGATAAAAAATGCAACCATAATTGCAAGTGTATTATTAGTCTTTTTTTGTAAAGAGAAGGGGAATATCCTATCTTTGTGTCATATTCGCTGTTATGTTCTCTTTTTGCATGCTTGCATAAATTGGCAGGGTATGTTATAATACGGAAAAATCGGTGCGATTTTACGCACTGGAATGGAGGAGAATCATGAATAAAGTCATTTGTGATGTTTGCGGCACTGCATATCCGGAAACTGCTACCCAGTGTCCGATTTGCGGCTGCGCAAGGGAAAATGCTCAGAAGAGTGTTGTTGCCAATACTCCTGCAGAGGATACCTCTTATGTATACACAAAAGGCGGTCGTTTTTCCAAGCGCAATGTGCGTCGTCGTGCCCAAAGAGGCGGCCAGGAAGTCCGCACAACGGCTGTTCGTAAAAGTGAAAGCAGCGAGGAGAAGACAAGCACCGGCCTTGTTGTGCTTGTAATCGTTCTTCTTTTGGCGATTATTGCTGTGGTTATTTACATTGGTATGCGTTTCTTTGCACCTTTTAATGATGCCAACAATAACCCCGGTGATACCGTTGCTTCTACCGGCGCTTCTCAGACGCAGGAAGCTACCGAGCAGGACATTCCCTGTACAGATCTAAGCATCTCCAATAAAACGATTGAGTTCCGTCTTTCCGGTGATGCCTGGCTTATTGAAGCGATTGTGCAGCCTGCCAATACCACCGATAAGGTTATTTTCGCATCGGCAAACGAAAAGGTTGCGATCGTTTCCGAGGCTGGTTGCGTGACGGCTGTTGGCGGCGGTGAAACTGTGATCACTGTCACCTGCGGTGAAATTACCCAGGAGTGCAAGATCGTCTGCAGCTTCGCAAGTATTGACGATCCCACCGAGAACGCTACGGAAGCACCTACCGAAAATGCGACTACCGGTCCGTTTGATGCCAACTTTGTATTTGAATTTGACACCATTTTTAAGGACGAGGCCACCGGCAAGTACGATACGACGATCAACGCAGCCGGAAGAACCTGGCGCGCATACAAAAAGAGCATGACCGTCAGCCCCGCTGATATTACATGGACATCCGATGATCCTACCATTGCATCCATCGAAAACGGTGTGGTCACAGCACTTAAGCCCGGTGTTACCGAGGTTCATGCAAAGTATGGCGATAAGACATATACCTGCATCATTCGCTGTGTCTGGAAGGCAGCAGATAATACCGGCGATGGTGATGAAGAAACCACCGAGGGTACTGAAACTGCATTTGCCTTTGACACGCCTTTTAAAGATGGCGAAAAATGGGATACCACACTTGTAGCTGGCAAGACTTGGACAGCATTTAAAAAAAGTTCCGGTGTAAAAATTGAGAATGTTAAATGGACTGTTGATAATACGGACATCTGCACTATTGAAAATGGTGTTGTAAAGGCAATCGAAAAGGGTATAACAGAGATTCATGCAGAGTATGAGGGTAAAACGTACACCTGTATTATTCGTGTGAAAGTTGGATAATAGACAGAGCGGCAGCACAAAATGTGCTGCCGCTTTTTTGCAATTATTCACCCTCAACGCGCTTGCATCTGCGAAACAAAAGAGAAATGCACCACAGACCGGCAAGACCGATCACCGTATAGATGATTCTGCTTACAACGCTGCCAGTACCGCCAAAAAGCCATGCAACCAGGTCAAACTGGAAAATACCAACAAGACCCCAGTTCAGACTGCCGACGATGGAAAGGATCAAAGCAATCGTATCCATGAAATTACCTCCAATCGATTTTTTGGACATTCATAGAATCCCCGTATGAGCAGGAATTATACATTGCAAAATTATCGATTATCCGATATAATAATAAAAAATCTTTTGGAGGAACGGTTATGACCACCCTTTATGAAGGCGCATTTGCAAAACTAAATCTAACCCTTGATGTACTGGGCAAGCGGGATGATGGCTTTCACGATTTGAAAAGCGTTATGCAGACCATTTCCATTCGCGACGATATTGAGATCGATGTAGGAACGGGAAAACCATGGTGCTTAAAGTGCGACAAGGAGGGAATCCCTACTGACGAGCGCAATTTGGCATGGAAAGCAGCGAAACTTTACCTTGACACCATTAAGAAAGACCCCGATGGTCTTGAAATTCGTATTACCAAGCGTATCCCTTCTGAAGCAGGCCTCGGCGGAGGTAGTGCGGACGCAGCTGCGGTGCTGCGTGCGCTGAATCGGCACTATGGTGACCCGCTTTCCATTTTGGCACTGGCAGAGCTGGGCGCGCAGGTTGGCAGCGATGTGCCGTTTTGCACGCTCTGCGGCACAGCTATGGTAGAAGGACGCGGCGAGCGTTTGCGGAAGCTGCCCAATATGCCGGAGTGCGTTTTTGTGGTTTGCAAGCCGGATTTTTCCTGCTCCACTGCGGAGCTTTACAAAAAGCTGGACGAAAACGAAATTGCCAAGCATCCGGATAATCAAGCTATGGAAAGCGCCCTGCTTGCCGGTGATCTCGGCAAGGTTGCAGAGAATATCTGGAATGTATTTGACCCTGTGGTAACGGCTGAACATCTGGAACTGAATTACATCAAATCCATTTTCAATTCCTACGGCTCTCTTGCCCAGCAGATGACCGGCTCCGGTTCTGCCGTATTCGGTATTATGCCCAATTTCGAGTATGCTGCCGTTGTTTGCAATATGCTCAAGGATAACTATCCCCAGGTGTTTATTGCTATGCCTGTATAATTTTGTAATTTGCCGTCCATACTGGAAGTATTTCCGTATGGGCGGTGTTTTTTATGAAATTTATACTGAAAGCTACATTATTTTGTTTACTGCTGGTGTCGCTCGTCTGGTTTGGCTCCGTGCTTGCTGACCGGGAGAGTTTGAGCGAGGATATCATCCGGCTGCATGTGATTGCTAATTCTGACAGTGAAGAAGACCAATCAATTAAACTGAAAGTTCGCGATGCCATCGTGGAGCGATTGGAAGCGATTATGAAAAAGCTCCCTACAGCGAAGGAAGCCCGGGCATATATTTTGGAGCATTTGCAGGAACTGGAGACTCTTGCCAACAAGGTGCTGAAAGAAGTGGGTTCATTGGATCAGGCGAGGATCACTTTGACGGAAGAATGCTTTGACACCCGGCAGTATGAGACCTTTTCTCTGCCGGCAGGAGTATATGAATCCCTGCGCGTTACGATTGGTGCGGGTGAGGGTCATAACTGGTGGTGCGTGGTGTTTCCGACCCTTTGCAGTGGCGCAACAACGGAAGAATTTGTGGACACCGCTGCCACATCCGGCTTTGAAAAGCCGTTGACCGGGGCGCTGGAAGGGGAGAAAACCTACGAAATTCGCTTTTTCCTGCTTGACTTACTGGGAAGAGTGCAGAATTTCTTTCATAGAAATTAAATCTTACCCTGTTTTTTGGACAGAATCTGTGGTATCATGTAGAAAAAGAGAGGAGGCTGGCTATGCTTACATTGCTTGTGGGAACGGACTGGGTTGCCGTTCGTGATGAAATATTAAGGCGAATTTCTTTGGATGTAGCGGCGCAGCAGGGCGGCAGAATTCTGATGGTACCGGAGCTCATCAGCCATGATATGGAGCGCAGACTCTGCGCTGCTGCCGGTGATACCACCAGCCGGTTTGCAGAGGTGCTGTCATTTTCCAGACTTGTCAGCCGGGTATCCGATTATACCGGTGAATCCTGCGGTGCTTGTCTTGACAATGGCGGTCGCGTGGTTGCTATGGCTGCTGCGGCAAGACAGCTGCATAGCCGCTTGAAAGCGTATGCAGCGGTGGAAACCAAGCCGGAATTTTTAACCGAGCTTGTGGACGCTGTGGACGAGTTTAAGCGGTGCTGCATTACACCGATGGATTTACAATCTGCCTCTGAAAACTCCCAAGGTACGCTGGCACAGAAGCTGGAGGAGCTTTCGCTGCTGCTGTCTGCCTACGATAGCCTTTGCGCCCAGGGTAAGCGCGACCCCCGGGATCAGATGAACTGGCTGCTTGAAAAGCTGCAGGATTGCGATTTTGGTCAAAATCATGTGTTTTACATAGACGGTTTCCCGGACTTTACCCGGCAGCACATGGCGGTGCTGCAGCAGCTGATTTTGACATCTTCTCATGTAACTGTCGGCATTAACTGCGATTCGGTTGACAGCAAAGCACTTGCGTTCGAAAAGGCTTCTGATACGGCATCGCAGCTGATCAAATGCGCCAGACAGGCCGGCGTTGAAGTGAATATTGAAACGGTTGCAGATGAACGGGGAATGCTTTCTTCTGTTTGCCGTTCTCTGTTTCAGGGCAAACTTCCGGAGAACGCGCAGAATCTTCATGTGTTTACTGCCGAAAATCCTGCACAGGAGGTGCAGCAGGTTGCCCACCGCATTATGACTTTGGTGCGTGGTGGCTGCAGATACCGGGATATTGGTGTTGTCTGCGCCGATATGGCTGGTTACGACGATTATATTCGTCTGCATTTTCATCGCTGCGGAATTCCTGCCTACCAATCCGGAACGGAGGATATTCTTCAAAATCCCGTCATTGCCACGGTCATTTCCGCGCTGGATGCCGCAATTGGCGGCTTGGAGCAGGCGGATGTTATCCGGTATCTGAAATCCATTTTATCTAAGCTGGATTCTGATACCTGCGACTTGGTTGAAAATTATGCGGTCATTTGGGGCATTCGCGGCAACCGCTGGAAGGATACCTGGACAGAGCATCCCGATGGCTTAGGTGAAATACCCACGGAAGAATCAGATTCCCGACTTGCTGCCCTTAATTGCGCAAAAGAACTTGCCCTTGGAGAGCTATTTAAGCTGCAGGAGGAATTCAAATCTGCGATTCGCCTTTCGGAACAGGTGGAAGCTCTGCTTGCGTTTTTGCAGCGCGTGGATCTTTCCGGGCGGCTTTCTATGCTGGCTGAAGAAATGGATTCCCAGGGAGATAACCGCAGCGCACAGATTCTCAACCAGCTTTGGGAGATCCTTTTGAATGCGCTGGAGCAGATGCACGGTGTCCTTGGAGAAACGGCTTGGGAGCCGGAGGCATTCAAGCGGCTTTTGATCCTGCTGCTAAGTCAGTACGATGTAGGTACGATCCCACCGGTGCTGGATGCAGTGAATGTGGGCGGAATCAGTGCCATGCGCTGCCAGCAGGTCAAGCATTTGTTTGTCCTTGGCGCGGAAGAAGGAGCGCTGCCCGGCTATGCAGGTTCGGCAGGTCTATTAAGCGATCAGGAACGCACGGCACTTCGCGATCTCGGCTTGCCGCTGACCGGCGGTGCAATGGAGGGCATTCAGGCAGAATTTGCAGAGATTTACGGTGTGTTCAGCGGCGCGCGGGAGTCGATTACGGTATCTTGCAGCGGCGCACAGCCGTCCTATGTCTACAGCCGACTTGCCAAGATGGCGCTAAATGAGGAATACCGGGATGAAGCTATTGGTGCAGCCGAGTTTAATCCTTACGATGCATCTGCGTATTTGGCAAAATTTGATGCATCTATGCAGGCACAAATGCTTGGTATTACGGATTCCTTTGGGGATGTCCAGTTGAAGAAAAATCACAGCCTTGGATCTGTTACAAGAGAGCATGTTTCTTCTCTTTACGGAGACCGGCTGAATCTGTCGGCATCCCAAATCGACCGGCAGGCGGAATGCCGTCTTTCCTATTTCCTTAAGTACGGTATCCGTGCCAAAGAGCGAAAAGAAATTACTGTCGACCCCGCGGAGTTCGGTACTTATGTTCATGCGGTTTTGGAGCAAACCGCTGCAAAAGTCATGGAGCTTGGCGGTTTCCATGCCGTTTCTCTTGAGAAAACTTTGGAAATTGCCTTAGAATATTCTGAAAACTATATCAAGGAACATTTTGCTGCTATCGATTCTGTTCGTCTTACGTATCTGTTCCAAAGAAACAGCCATGAATTGGAAATGGTTGTTAAGGAGCTTTGGCAGGAATTGAAATCCGGTGCATTTATCCCCAGGGATTTCGAGCTTGCCTTTGGTGAGCATGGAAAGATGGAGGCAATCGACATTCCTGCGAACGGAATGTCTGCAGTACTGCGGGGCTTTGTTGACCGGGTCGACATTTGGGAGAATAACGGACAGCACTATTTCCGCGTTGTGGACTATAAGACCGGACGCAAGGACTTTGATTACTGCGATGTTTTCAACGGCGTTGGCTTGCAGATGCTTTTGTATCTTTTTGCACTGGAGCAAAACGGAGCGGAGGTTGTGGGTGGCGGCGCGGTTGCTGCAGGTGTGCAGTATTTTCCTGCCCGTGCGCCGCTGCTGAGCGCCGACGGACGGCTGGATGATGAGCAGGCGGAAGCACTCAGACAAAAGCAGTGGATACGCAGCGGACTTCTTCTAAATGATGAATCCGTTTTGGAAGCGATGGATCCGGATGAAGCCATGCCCCGTCTTTGCTGCAGCCGCAAGCGTGACGGCAGCATTTCCGGAGATCTTGCAGATCGGGATCAGCTGAAACTGCTTAGAAAGTATGTTTTCTCGCTGCTGGGCAGTATGGTTGATGACATTGCATCCGGTAATGTTACTCCCAATCCCTATACCCGCGGTGCATCCCATAATGCATGCACTTATTGTCCCTACAGCAGCATTTGTCATGCAGATACGGTTGAAGGAAGAAGAAACTACAAAGCGATGGATGCAAAAGCATTCTGGGAAAGCATTTCCAAGGAGGTGAACGGTCATGGCTGAAAAACTGACACCCCAGCAGCAAGCGGCTGTTGAGAATCGGGGCGGAAAGCTTTTGGTGTCTGCAGCTGCCGGTTCCGGTAAGACAAAGGTGCTGGTTGACCGTTTGATTCGTTATCTTCTTGACCCGATGCAGCCTGCAAATATTGACGATTTTTTGATCATCACCTATACAAAGGCTGCTGCGGCGGAGCTGCGTGGAAAAATTGCCGCGAAGTTGACAGAGCATTTGGCAGAAGATCCTCAAAACCGGCATCTGCAGCGCCAAATGCAGCGGCTGTATCTTGCGAAAATTTCCACAGTTCATGCTTTCTGTGCCGACATTTTGAAGGAATATGCCTATATGCTGGATATTCCTGCGGATTTCCGTGTCGCTGATGAAAATGAGTGCCGGGAGCTGCGGGCAATCTGCGTGGATAAGGTACTGAATTCCGCCTATGAGTCGGCGCAGATGGACAGCGATTTTCGCGCTTTTGTGGATACCCAGGGACTTGGCAGAGATGACCGCCTCGTGCCGGAAATTATGCTTAAAGTGTATGACAGCTCACGCTGCCATTTAGATCCCGATGGCTGGCTTTCGGAGTGCGTTGAGAATGCTGAGGTCTCGGATGCCGAGGATGCGTCCCAAACCATTTGGGGCAGCTACCTTATGCAGGATCTTTTCCGTTATCTTCAGTTGCAGATCGGTGCTATGCGCATGTGCGCGGATATGGCTCTGGCATCCAACGATATGGAAAAACCGGCAGCGCTGATGATGGACACCGTGCATCAGCTGGAATATCTTCGGAGCAGCGCGACCTGGGACGAAGTGGTTTCGCGCAGCAATATCGACTTTGGCAGACTTACGTTTTCCAAGAAGATCACCGATTTGGAGCTTGCCGAGCGGATCAAGGCGGTACGCAGCGCCTGCAAAAAGGGCTTGGAGAAGAAGCTGAAAAGTTTTACTGATCCGAGCTGTGTAGTGCTTTCGGATTTGGAAGATTCCGCAGCGGCTATTCGCGGCATCGTCAACCTTGTGCGTAGTTTTTCTCAGACTTATGATGCCATGAAGCGCCAGCGTCGTATTTTGGATTTCGGCGATTTGGAGCAGGCGACGCTCGACCTGCTGCGTGGAAAGAAAAGATCCGGTTTGACCAGCATTGCCAACGAAATTTCGGACCGCTTCCGGGAGATCATGGTGGACGAATATCAGGACTCCAATGCGGTACAGGATTCTATTTTCTCAGCACTTACGGAAAAACGGCAAAATTGCTTTATGGTTGGCGATGTGAAGCAGTCTATTTATCAGTTCCGCTTGGCTGACCCCGGTATTTTCCTTGAAAAATACGAAAGCTTTGTACCTGCTGTTGAAGCAAAGCCAAATGAGGGCAGAAAGATTCTGCTGACACGGAATTTCCGTTCCGGCGGCGGTGTGCTTGCCGGTGTGAACGATGTGTTTTCTGAGTGCATGTCCAAAGAGGTCGGCGGACTCGTCTATGACGAAAATGAGGCGCTGGTGGAAGGTGTTGAGCACACGGATATCGGCGAGCCGGAGGTTGAATTCTGGACGATCGGAGTTGAAGAGAGCACCTATGACGAAGAGGCTGCCTTTGTTGCTGACCGGATCCAATCTCTTCTTGACGGGACGCACTTTGTGCGGCAGGGCAGTGAATTAAGACTCATCAAGCCGGAGGATATTGCCATTTTGCTTCGCTCTCCCGGCTCTGTTGGCGGATACTATACATCTGCCCTTGCCCGGCTTGGTATTCGCTCTTCCACCGGTGGTGGGGAAGACCTGCTGCAAACGGCGGAGGTATGCGCATTGCGCTCATTTTTGCAGACCATCAGCAATCCACGGCAGGATATTCCGCTGATCGCTTGTCTGACAAGTCCGGTATTTGCATTCACTGCTGACGACCTTGCGGCACTACGCAGCGGTAAGCGGCGCTGCAGCGTTTATGATGCGCTGCTCAGCTGGGATAACCCCAAAGCAAATGCGTTCTTGGACATGCTGCAGCGGCTTCGCAGAATTGCTCGGTTGAAAACCCTGGCGGAGCTGATTGAGGAGATTTTCTCCCTTACCCGTATGGACTGCATTTTTGCCGCAATGCCAGATGGGGATGTTCGTAGCGGTAATCTGCTGAGCATTTATCACCTGGCTGCGGGCTTTGAATCCGGCGGTCACCGTGATTTGGAGCAATTTTTGCAGTACCTAACGGTGCTGGAGGAAGACGGACTCATCAGCGCTGCGGATCAGACAGCTGCCGGCGCAGTTACCATTATGAGCATTCATAAGTCCAAGGGACTTGAATTCCCGGTGGTCATTGTTGCGGGACTTTCCCGCGAGTTTAACCGGGAAAGCGTCCGGGCACAGCTGCTGTGCGATCAAAAGCTTGGACTTGGCTTGAGCGCGGTGGATTCTGACAAACGCGTCCGCTATCCTACCATTGCCAAGCGTGCCATCGCTGTGAAAACCGTTGCTGACAGCTTGTCTGAGGAAATGCGTGTGCTGTATGTGGCGTTGACCCGCGCCCGTGATCGGCTCATTATGACATATGCTGTAAAGAAACCGGAAGCAGATATTTCTGACATGGCTTGCCGCATGGACATTGGTGATCCGCAGCTACTTTCCATGGATGCTGTTTGTCCCGGCGATTGGGTGCTGATGGCAGCCCTTCGCAGAACGGAGGCAGGGGAACTGTTTAAGGTTGGTGCGAAACCTCAGCGTGTTTCTCCCGGAGTGCCTGCGTGGAAGATCGCGGTTACCTCTGCACCGGAAATTCAAGCCGTCGGCACATTCCGGGAAAACGATGATTTGACACTTCCTGCTTCTGTTTTGGAGCAAATTCGCGCAGGACTCAGCTATCAGTATCCATATTCTGCTGCCACAAAAGCGCCCTCTAAGCAAACAGCAACCCAGCGTAAAGGTCGCTATAAGGACGCAGAAGCGGCAGAGTTTACTGAACCGCAAAAGACCGTGAAAAGATCCTGGCGCACGCCCAGCTTGATTCAAAAGATCAAAGCAGGTACGGATGTGGGTACTGCCTTTCATGCAGCTCTGCAGCATATTCGCTATGACGCTTGTTCGAATGCAGATTCGATATCACAAGAGCTCTTGCGCCTGGAATCCCAGCAGCTGATAACCAAAGAGCAGCGGGAATTGGTGGATGCGGATAAGCTTGCGCGTTTCTTTGCAACGGATATGGGTAAGCGCCTGCGGGAAAGCAGCAATGTCCTGCGGGAATTTAAGTTCTCGATTTTGGACAATGGCGCGAACTTTGATTCGACACTTACGGACGAGCAGATCCTTCTGCAAGGTGTAGTGGACTGCGCCATCATTGAAGATGACGGCATTACCGTACTGGATTTCAAAACCGACTATGTAACCGACCAGACCATCGACCAGAGAACGGAGTATTACCGCCCGCAAGTGGCTGCTTATGCGGATGCTTTGACCCGAATCTACGGTCTTCCGGTGATGGAAAGTCTTTTGTACTATTTCAGTATGGAGGAGTTTCGCAAACTGTAAACTTAGGGCACGCTTAATGCGTGCCCTTTGCATTTACTTGCTGTTCTTGTTCTGATTCTGATTGTTGTTCTGATTCTGGTAGTTCTGATTGTTGTTCTGGTTGTTATTCTGGTTCTGATTCTTGTTCTGGTTATTCATGTTCATTTCCTCCAAAATATCATGTTGCAGCCATGCCGCAAAGCTATATTGCCCTTTTTTTCAGCTTTTATCCTTGTCTTTAAAGATAAGACTCACCAGAAGACCGCTGAAAATAGCTGCTGTGATACCGCCGGCAGTTGCTTTCAAACCGCCGATTAAAATGCCCAGAAAGCCTTTTTCATCAACAGCTTCCCGAACACCTTTTGAAAGGGTGTAGCCAAAGCCGGTCAAAGGTACCGTCGCGCCGGCACCGGCAAAATCAATAAGAGGCTTGTAAGCTCCCACAGCACCGAGAAATACACCGATCACCACATAACTTACTAAGATACGCGCAGGTGTAAGTTTTGTTTTATCAATGAGAATTTGACCGATGAGGCAAAGCAAGCCGCCAACCAAAAAGGCTTTTACATATTCCATATCAATCACCGCCTTTTATGATGGAAACAGCATGGCAAACACCGGGAATCGGCAGACCCTGCTGTGTGGAAGTGGGAGAAAGCAACGCACCGGTGCCGCAAAATAGGATTTTCTTCAGCTTTCCCTTGTTTAATTTATCCAATAGGTATCCGCATAAAGTGATGGCACTGCAGCCGCAGCCGGAGCCGCCGCTGTGAACATCCTGGGTGGTAGCATCGAATACCAATGTTCCGCAATCGGTGATCCTCCCACCGAGAGAGATGCCATCCCGTTTTGCAATTTCCAATAGTACATCCTTGCCAAGCTGGCCCAAATCGCCGGTGACGATCAAATCGTAATCTTCCGGTGCTGTGCTGAAATCTTCAAAATGGGCTTTTATGGTTGCGTAGGCGGCAGGTGCCATGGCGGCACCCATGTTGTTGGCATCCTTGATTCCCAGATCTGTAACTGTACCGATTGTGCAGCCTTGGATCCGCGGACCTTTTCCGGCGGAGCAAACAAGCGCAGCACCTGAGCCAGTTACGGTCCATTGTGAGGTTGGGGTCCGTTGCCCGCCATAGCCCAAAGGAAAGCGATACTGCCGCTCAGAGGAGGCAAAGTGAGAAGAGGTCATTGCTACCACTTTATCGCTGAAACCGCCGCATATTGCCATGGATGCCATGAGAAGGCTTTCCGCCATGGTTGAACAGGCACCGTAGAGTCCCAAATGGGGAATTCCCGTGTTTCGCAGAGTAAAGGATGAGCCAATACACTGATTCAAAAGGTCTCCGGAAAAGACAAGACCGACCTGGGATCTTTTGATCCCCGCTTTTTTGAGCAAGGTGTCAAGCGCCATCTTTTGCATATTCTTTTCGGCTTGCTCCCATGTTTTCTGACCGAAATAGGTATCTTCCGATTTTACATCAAAGGTGTGCGCCAACGGTCCTTCCGATTCCTTTTTTCCGGCTACACTTGCCCAGGCTGTAATGACCGGCATTTGGGGCAAAATAAAACTTTGCCTGCCTATTTTGTTTGCGGACATGCAATCACCATCCTTGCTGGTATTATGTCCATCATTTGGCGGCTGATTCAAAAGAAAGTTGACGCATTTTCCTTCGTGTGTTACGATGCAAGAAGAAATGAGGTGAGCGAATGGAAATTCTTAACCATAAAAATGTGATGGATTTATTGCCGGACAGACCGATAGAATCCCACAAAGGAAATTACGGCAAAATTTTGATGCTTTGCGGCAGCCGCGGCTATACCGGGGCGGCAGCACTGGCAGCAATGGGCGCGCTGCGTAGCGGCGCGGGTCTTGTAATTTTGGGTGTTCCGGAGAGTATTTATGCCATCGAAGCAGTGAAATTGACGGAAGCGATCGTTTTCCCTCTGCCGGATGAGGGCGGAATGCTGTCAGCATCCTCTGTTAAGCCGATTTTAGGAAAGCTTTCGGATATGGATGCCGTTTTGATCGGCTGCGGTTTGGGACAGTCTGAGGGCACGATGCGCGTTTTGCAATCTGTGCTTGAAAATGCAAGCTGTCCGGTTGTTGTGGATGCAGATGGCATAAATCTTTTATCGGGGCATATGGATATATTGCGCGAGAGGCGCTATCCAACAATCCTGACACCCCATATGGGCGAGTTTTTGCGCATAGGCGGCGATTCGACCATGGACCGTGTTGCGGCTGCTGAAGCTATTTCCCGGGAAAACGGCTGCATTGTTTGCTTAAAAGGGCATGGCACCGTTATCACCGACGGTCAGCGTACATTTACAAACCCCACCGGAAACCCCGGTATGGCTGTCGGCGGAAGCGGAGATGTGCTTGCCGGGATCATTGTAAGCTTGTGCGCTCAGAGGATCGATCCTTTAATGGCAACAGCCTGCGGTGCATATCTTCACGGTGCAGCCGGGGATGTGTATGCAGAGCAGTTGGGGCAGTATGGTATGTTGCCCACAGATATGTTGGAGGTGCTCCCGCGACTTATGAAATAAGGCGGGATCGTATTGAGGCGTTTAACTTGCCTGATTCTCTTGGTATTCCTTTTGACCGGCTGCGCAGGTACGGATAACACCATGCAGCGGGCAATGGAATTTCGCAGTGTGCTTTTGAGTAAGAGTGTGGCATTTGATGTGGTAATCACCGCAGATTATGGCGATAAGACGTATTCCTTCGGTGCATCCTGCCAGGCAGATTCCCAGGGCACGTTGACCTTCACTGTCACAGCTCCAGAGACCATCGCCGGTATTACCGGCACCATATCAAAAACCGGTGGAAAGCTGACATTTGACGATAAAGCGCTGGCGTTTCCCATGCTGGCAGATGGGCAGGTGACACCGGTATCCGGTCCATGGATCTTGATGAACACCCTTAGAAGCGGTTATTTGACTTCCTGCTGTAAAGAGGGTGATGGACTGCGGCTTTCTATTGACGACAGCTATCAAGATGACGCGCTCCACTTAGATATTTGGCTGAACGCTGACAACAATCCAGTTCGCGGTGAGATCCTTTGGCAAGGCAGACGGATCGTGTCGATGGATGTCAAGAATTTTCATTTTCTGTAACTTTACTGTGCCAAAAGCATAGAATAATTCGAAGGCAATGCCGTATAAAGTCCCTGTGTGCGTGGAAGAATAGATATAGCCGCGTTACATATGGATGATTCCGGTAGCGCCGGTCAGAATTCTTCGGAGCGTGAGGCATATGGATGAATCCGTAAAGCGTGGAGATATTTTCTATGCGGATCTTTCACCGGTTGTGGGCAGCGAGCAAGGCGGCACAAGACCGGTTTTGATCGTACAAAATGATACAGGAAACCGTCATTCGCCGACGGTGATCGCAGCGGCGATCACATCGCAAACGGGAAAAGCAAGGCTGCCGACCCATATTAACATTGCAGGCGGCAGCGTTGGTCTGAGCAAGGATTCGGTGATTCTATTGGAGCAGATCCGGACCATCGATAAAAAGCGTCTGCGGGAGCATATGGGTCACCTGGATGATTCGCAGATGTCGGCTGTCAATGATGCAATAGCTGTCAGCTTTGGGCTGACATGAATAAAATCCCCCTCGCGGCATACATTGCTGCAAGGGGGATTTTTATGTATCAGATCTATTTGGGGAAAGAAGCAATCGGCACAGCGCAGATCGAAAAGCAGGGGCTGACCTATTGTATTCGCTGCTGTTGTCGCTTAAGCGGAGAAGTGGCATATAAGGTCGTGGCGACCTGCAATGGAAAGGAAACAGACCTTGGACTTTTGGTGCCGGAAAACGGCGCATTTCAGCTGACGAGCCGTGTTCCGGTGAAAAAGCTTGGGGCGGGGGAGATTACCTTTCGGGCTGTACCGCGGCATGTAGAGCCGGATGGCGTGTTCGTGCAGGTATCAGTAGACGAGCCGTTTAAGTACCTATCAAGGCTGGAAAATGCCTTTATGGTTCGATCACAGGAGAGCCAATGGGTAGTGTTGAGAAATCACCGTACACAATAAGACCACCCATCTCCAGTATCTTAAGCTGCTGTCCATCCAACCGGGAATAGAATGGTTCCTGATGCAGTAGCAGCGAAGCAGTTGTTTTTTGATCCTCCGGTACAATACCGCGATAATCTATCAAGTATGTCAGTAATACTGTGTGGGCATCCTCCCGGTTTTCCAACTCCTGCAGAGCAGGGAATATCTGACGCAGATTGTCATAACTGTAAGGATAGGAAAACTGTAACGTGGTGTTCATCAGCGAAAGGGAACTGATGACCATGGCGAGATTTTTAGTTGATACCGTTTCAATGCCGTTTTCTTCAGCCAAAAGATGGATATAGTTAGTGGCTTCATTTACAGAAAACTTTGACATAAATTCCGGAAGAGAGAGAAGGACACTGATGATTGGAGATTGACCGTAACGCCTCAAAAGCGATGATGCAGTGTCTGCACGGAGCGTCAGTTCTGCCACTGCAGGCTGCAGAGAGTGCAGCACATGATAAATAATACTATTATTTGCAAACTCCGTAATAAGATCACTTACGCAGTCAGTCAGCTGCGGCTGGTTCGATAAATGGATGATCAGTGCGTCGGTTTCCATATCGGAAACAGCAGTAGTGTCCTTGTAGCCAATGTAGCGATCCCGAATATCATTGATTAGCAGCGTAAGAACCTCAGCAGCATCGGCACAGGAAGGATACAGGCTTACATGCTCTGCAAGCTTGATCGTGGCATTGTCGCGAAATACCAACTCAACCAAGGCAGGGTGGTGTTGCAACAGAGCCATGCATGCTTGCAGTCGAATGTCTTCATTTTCAATGGCGATTACTGTTTTAATAGCTTCCAGATGCAGCGCATATTCGACTAAGCTTTGCGTTGTTTTTGTAAAAGTATCCTGTGTGCTCATAATGGGAGTTACCGGAATGGTTGCATTTTGAAGGACACCGGAATCGTCATAAAGTTCAACCTGAATATGAGAATCCCATTGTATACGACCGTATACAAACCAGCCGGCAAACGCACCGGACTCGTCGCGATATTTCGTTATGTAGCAATTTGGACTGGATTCAAAGAAATTGCTATTCAAATGCTCGCCGTAGAGCACAAAAGCCTTTAAGTCACAGTTTTGAAGCTTTTTGGCATCAATGGCATCGATCCGTACCCAAAAATTAAAGTTTGCAAATACAGATTTTGTATCAACGGGATACTCTTTTGTTCCGTCGATAAATGCATCGATTACAAGAATAGAAGAAAGGGGCGAAGCTGACGAACGGTAGCGCATTTTATTTCTTGCAACGTTCCAGCGAATCAGTGTATCTCCGGGAGGACGAATCACAGGGGCGGTTGTAGCCGGAGTGTCGGTAGGCAGTGTGTCGGTAGCCGGTGGCTGGGTGTGATTTTGAGGCATGGAGAAATAAATACCGGTTAGAAATAGTGCGACGCATAGTAATGCAGCAGCGGCTTTTACGCCGCTGCTTTTTGTTTCGGTAGTTTCTTCCTGCTTTGTGACAACTTCAGTGTTTTCAAAAGAGGGCCAGATGCCGCCATTGCAGGGAACATTCAAATCAAGTCCGACGGGGCAGTGGTCAGAGCCTAAAATGTTGGAATAAATGGGAGTGGAGAAGATGTGCTCCTTAATTCTTTCGGATACGACAAAGTAGTCAATGCGCCAACCGGCATTATTTTGCCGTGCATTGAACATATAGCTCCACCAGGTATAAGCGCCGGCGGTATCCGGGTGCAGATGGCGGAAAGTGTCCGTAAAGCCACATTCCAGCAGCTTTGAAAATGCAGCGCGCTCTTCGTCGGAAAAACCAGCATTTCCACGGTTGGAATTGGGATTTTTCAGATCGATCTCGTTATGGGCAACATTTAAATCACCGCAGAGAACCACAGGCTTTTTAGTGTCAAGTGCAGTTAAATAGTCGCGAAAAGCCGTTTCCCATTTTAGCCGGTGATCGAGTCTGGCAAGACCGCGCTGGGCATTGGGAGTATAGCAGGTGACGAGGTAAAATTCCGGATATTCCAGGGTTATAAGTCTGCCTTCAGTGTCCAGCTCCGGAATTCCCATGCCGTAGCTGACGGATAGGGGAGTGTGCTTGGTAAAGATGGCTGTACCGGAATAGCCTTTCTTTTCTGCGTAGTTCCAGTACTGCTCATATCCCGGCAAATCAAGGGCAATTTGACCCGCTTGCAGTTTGGTTTCCTGCAGGCAGAAAAAGTCTGCATTTACGCTTGTGAAAAAGTCCATAAAGCCTTTTTGCATGCAAGCGCGAAGTCCATTTACATTCCAGGATACAAAGCGCATAGAGTTACTCCTTTACTCTTCTGTTTCAAAAATAGGGAAGGTGACTGTAAATACCGTACCGACACCCTCAGCACTTTCAACCGCGATGGTGCCCTGGTTTCTTTCAACCATATTGCGCACAATGGCAAGACCGAGACCGCTGCCACCGGATTTCCGGGAACGAGCCTTGTCGACTCTGTAGAATCGCTCAAATATGTGATTCAGCGATTCTTCCGGAATGCCAACACCGGTATCAGACACCCGTAAAATAGCATTATCCTCATCTTTGTGCAGGCTGATGGTAAGCTTTCCACCCAGGGTGTTGTACTTAATGCCGTTTTCCACGAGGTTGAAGGTAATCTGGTAAAGATCGTCCTCCAAAATGAGAATAGGACTGTCATCTTCCAGCTGCATGACGATCTCAATGTGATTCTTTTCTGCAATTCCGGAAAGCATTCTAACAACGCGCTCCACCGTAGGCGCCATATAGACGATTTCACAATCGCCGTCCTGCTGAGTCTCAATACGGGTAAGGGAAAGCAGCTTTTCGGACATTCTATTCAAACGGTCTGCTTCACTGCCAATATCGCCGACAAATTCCCGAACGGTATCCATATCCATGTCGTTCTGTAGGATAGAATCTGTCAGCAGCTTTATGGATGCAAGAGGTGTTTTCAGCTCATGAGATGCGTCGGATACAAATTGCCGTCGCTTATTTTCCGAAGTCTGCAGACGCTCGGTAAGATCGTTGAATTCATCACCAAGGAGCGCCAGCTCATCATGACCGCCCATGGTGACTTTGTGAGAATAGTCGCCCTCGCGAATGATACGCATGGACTGGAATATGCTGCGAAAACGCTTGGAAAATGTGTTTGCAAAGGCAAAGGAGATAGCAATAACCACGATCTCCAAAAACAGCGTGATGGTCAGCACATTTTGCTGCAGAGATTGAATCAATGCGCCCTGCTCGGTATCGTACTCCATCATGTAAACGCAGCCGATGAGCGTGCCATAAGAGAAAACGGGGATTGCCGCCCGGGACTCCATGGCACCGGCGTGGTAATCCCAGGAAAACACGTCGTAGCCCCGATTTTCCATAGCCTGCAGGATCTCGGGAATAACCACCGGATCGGTAGAAACGGATTCTTCTGCCGAGGAATCATATACCGGAATGGCATACTGGTCTGTGATGATCAGCTGGGTTACCGTCAAGCCATCCATTTGGCTCAGCGCCTGGGTTGCTGTGGAGTTGTTGAGGACCTCCAGATCGGCAATTTCTGCAGCTGCAAGCTTGCACTTTTCTATCATTGAGGCTTCTTTACTCTGATAGAATAGCTTTTGGCTTGTTCCGGAAGTGTAGATATTCAGAAAAATCAAGACCGCAAGGGTAACACAAATATAAATTAGTCCGTAGCGGAACTGTGTGTTACCGTATCTGCGGCGGATTGGTTCATTTTTTGAAATAATAGCCAACGCCCCACTTCGTCATAATATATTTCGGCTCAGCCGGGTTTTCTTCCAATTTTTCACGGAGTCTGCGAATATGCACATCCACAGTGCGAATGTCGCTGCGGTATTCGTAAGCCCAAATTGTGTCAAGAAGTGCTTCCCGGGAATAAACACGGTTCGCATTGCGCATGAGAAATTCGATCACGTCAAATTCCTTTGCAGTAAGGTCTGCCAGTTTCCCACCACTGAATGCATTTCGCGCATCCAGATCCAGTGTGATATCTCCAATTGTTAGCAGGTTGTTTTTTTCCTTTTCAGCAGATCCTGAGCGGCGCAGCAGGGCACGGATACGTGCTTTTAGTTCCAAAATATTAAATGGCTTTGTCAAGTAATCATCTGCGCCGTTTTCAAAGCCCATTAGCTTGTCCATGTCATCGGCTTTTGCAGTCAGATGAATGATTGGGACATTGGAGAATTCTCTAATTTTGCTGCAGGCTGTCAGACCGTCCATTTCCGGCATCATGACATCCAGAATAATGAGATCCGGCTTCTCACTTTCGGCAAGCTGAACGGCATCCAGACCGTTGCTGCCGGAAATAACCTCATAGCCGTCGTTCTGCAAATTGAAACGGATACCCTTAACAAGCAGTTCCTCGTCGTCAACCACCAGTATTTTCATGGCGTACCTCCTACAGTGATATAGTCAAGAATCTTATTTAATCGGTCAACACCGATACCGGATACCAGCGTCAGCTGAGAAGTGCTGGTAAAAGGTCCGTTTTCTTCCCGATAATCAATGATCCGCTGTGCAATCACTTCTCCAATACCGGGCAGCGTGTCAAGCTCTTCCAGCGTGGCTGTGTTCACGTTGATCAGCGCGGGAGGTTCAGTTCTCCCGGTGGTTTCGCTTTCTGCTACATCTACCGTCGGCTTGGGAAGATTGGAAATGTGGATTGGGTCCGGATCCAGGTTTCTACCAAGAAAGAAACCGGTAAGCATGCCGAGAAAAAGGCAGCTGATGATAACAAGCACAAGAATGCCCGGATTTTTCATGGGTAGATACCTCCTGCATTGACTACAATGACAAAAGCTGATATAATGTCACTACCATTATACATGAATTTTTCCCGCCGGACAAGTACGGCGATACGATATTGAGGTAGAAATATGAAAAAAATCAGAGTTTTATGCCTTATACTCTGCGCAATCGTTTTTTTGGCACAGCTTGCTGCGCCTGCTTTTGCGCTGGATGCCTCTGTAACAAACGGCTGTCACAGTGTTGACGCATCAACCGCTTTGAGCGAAAACAAGCAGCTGTTGGATACATCAAAGGCTGTTATTTTGTACGAGCGTAACAGCGATACCATGGTCTATTCCTGGAATCCGGATGAAAAGATTTATCCTTCCAGCATGGTCAAGCTAATGACCGCGCTGGTTGCATTGGAAAAGGGGAATCTTTCGGACGTTGTTACGGTTACAAAGTCCGCGCTTGCCAATTTGATTCCCGGCTCGCTTTGTCTGAAGCCTATTTTGCAGGCTGGAGAGACGCTTTCTTTGGAGTCACTGCTGTATGCATTGATGACACCCTCTGCAAATGATGCGGCTGTCGTGATCGCGGAGCATATTGCAGGTTCCCAGGATGCCTTTATCGCGCTTATGAATAAAAAAGCGCAGGAGCTTGGTTGTGCCGGCACACATTACTCCAATGTCCACGGTCTACACGATGAGCAAACCTATACAACTGCAAGAGATATTTGCCGGCTTTTGGACATTGCTCTTGAAAACGAGCAGTTTAAGACGCTTTTTACAGCGAAAGAATATACAATTCCAGCAACCAATGTCAGCAGCGCCCGGAATATTGTCACATCAAATCACATGATGAGCAAATCGGAAACTCCAAAGCATTTTGATGAACGGGTTACCGGCGGCAAAACCGGCTCTACGGATAAAGCCGGCAGATGTCTTGCGGTTACTGCGGAAGCAAATGGCATGGAGTATCTTGCAATCGTCATGGGTGCAGTGCCGACTTATAATGAAGATGGCACGATTGTTCGTCGCTATGGCAGCTTTGAGGAGATGAAGGAGCTGCTGGACTTTGGATTCAGCGGTTTTGGTTATACACAGATTTTCTACGAAAACCAGGTTCTTGCTCAGTATCCGGTGAACGGTGGCGAGAATCATGTTGTAACCATGCCCGTTTCCCAGCTTTCCACGGTACTGCCCCTTGAGTATGATAAGGCATTGCTTAACTGGACCTTCGGTGATACCGGCAATATTTCCGCACCGGTGAGGGCTGGTCAGAAAATTTCCGAGGTACAGGTTTGGTATGGAAATCTCTGCCTTGCACAGACCCAGCAGGTGGCTATGACGGACGTTAAGGTGTATCAAGCACAGACGACACCTGATGGGAATGAATCGCTTACAGAGGATTCTGAGGGCTCTGTTGCTATCTGGATAATACTTGGCATTTTGGGCGCTGTTGCGCTGACCGTCGTTGGCTTTGTTGTACTGCGTGTCATTTCTGCAGCACGGCTTCGTGCCCGTCGCCGCAGAAGACAGCAGGATCGACGGAGGAACTATTGATATGCGAAATTGGGATGAATTAAAAGGTGCTTGTGCAGCCTGCAGAAATTGCCGTTTGTGCGAGGGGCGGCATAATGTGGTTTTCGGTGTAGGCAACGAAACTGCGGATGTGATGTTCGTCGGTGAAGGTCCCGGTGAACAGGAGGATCTGCAAGGATTCCCCTTTGTAGGACCTGCAGGCAAGCTGCTGGACGATATGCTGTCCATTATTGATCTTGACCGGAAGACAAATTGCTATATTGCCAACATTGTCAAGTGCCGCCCGCCTATGAACCGCGACCCTCAAGACGATGAGCAGGATGCCTGTATCGATTATCTTCGCAATCAAGTTGCGCTGATCCGACCAAAGATCATCGTCTGTCTTGGTAGGATCGCTGCCAAGCGGTTGATCCACGAGGATTACAGAATTACAAAGGAACATGGCACATGGGTGGAAAAGAATGGTATTTGGATGACGGCCATCTACCATCCTTCAGCGTTGCTGCGGGATGTAACCAAGCGCCCGGAGACCTTTGATGATCTGCTTTCCCTGCGCGCTAAGATTCGAGAAGTCGGTGCGAAAATTTGATTATAAAACAAAACTCCCGCAGGTTTACACCTGCGGGAGTATTTTGTATCAAATTACAGATACTTGGCAGTATTGACCTTCACGCCGGGGCCCATGGTGGAAACCACGGTACAGGACTTGATATACTGACCCTTAGCTGCAGCGGGCTTAGCCTTAACAACAGCGTTCATCAGAGTATCCATGTTCTGACCCAGCTTCTCAGCACCAAAGGAAACCTTGCCGATGGGGCAGTGGATGATGTTGGTCTTGTCCAGACGGTACTCGACCTTACCAGCCTTGATTTCCTTAACAGCAGCGCCAACGTTGGGGGTAACAGTGCCAGCCTTGGGAGAGGGCATCAGACCCTTGGGGCCCAGAACCTTACCCAGACGACCGACAACACCCATCATGTCGGGAGAAGCAACGACCACGTCAAACTCGAACCAGTTCTCCTTGGTGATCTTCTCAACCAGCTCCATGCCGCCAACATAGTCAGCGCCAGCAGCGGTAGCTTCGTCAACCTTAGCGTCCTTAGCGAAAACCAGAACGCGAGCGGTCTTACCGGTACCGTTGGGCAGAACGACTGCGCCACGGACCTGCTGGTCAGCGTGACGGGAGTCAACGCCCAGCTTGATGTGCAGCTCGACGGTCTCGTCGAACTTAGCGGAAGCACCCTTCACGACCAGATCCAGAGCTTCGTTGGGATCATACTGAACAGAGCGGTCAATCAGCTTAGCGCTCTGCTGATACTTTTTGCCTCTAAACAATGTAATTTCCTCCTATATAGTGGTGATGCGGAATAATCCTCCCACATTTCCGGTCTCAAATATTACCGGATAAGCAAATAGCGAATATTAAAAATTAGTCGACGACGGTAATGCCCATGGAGCGGCAGGTACCGGCAACCTGAGACTCAGCGGCCTCCAGGGTGGAGCAGTTCAGGTCGGGCATCTTGGTCTTGGCGATTTCAGAGACCTGAGCCTTGGTGATGGTGCCAACCTTCTGCTTGTTGGGGACACCGGAACCCTTGTCTGCACCGATGGCCTTCATGACCAGCAGGGGGGTAGGAGGAGTCTTGGTGATGAAGGTGAAGCTGCGGTCAGCGTAAACGGTGATGACGACGGGGATCTTGTAACCCTCCATGTCCTTGGTACGGGCGTTGAACTCCTTGA
>JAZQHM010000077.1:0-50948 GCA_045540575.1 Faecousia sp.
TGCAGTTTTGCGGCTGGGTTTTTTCCCTGCAGCAAAGAATAGACCTGCAGAAATACTTTGTGTATTTCAAAGGGATATTCTGAAGATTCAGGGGAAAAGACTGCAGCAAAACCGAATAATGTCTTACGAAACCCCGCCTAATGCCAGCTCTTTTGTTACAGCACCCGTCTTGCTCCCAGATACCGGGCAGACCAATAGGAATTGCTCAAGGAGGTAATGGTCACACCCTTGCTGGAAGAAGCGTGGATAAACTGATTGTCGCCAATATAAATACCCAAATGGGAAACACCGCTGCCGCTGGTGTTGAAGAACACCAGATCGCCGGGCTTTAAATTCGCCTTGGATACCGCCGTTCCCACACCATACTGCTCACGGGATGTTCTCGGCAGCAAAATGCCGTGGGCTTTGAAAACGTACTGCACAAAGCCGGAGCAATCGAAGCCCTTTGGTGTCGTGCCGCCCCAAAGATACGGCACGCCGATATATTTCTTTGCCGTTGCAATGATCTGCGATGCCGTGCCGGTGGTGCCGTTTAAGGCAGATGCGCTGGGCGCAACACCGGTGGACTTACCGCCCACAAAGAACTTGGGTTTGTTCACAGAATCCCGGTTTTCATAGGGAATCTCCGTCAGATCCACAAAATCGCTGCGGATATACCCGATCTTTTGCCCATAGATCACCTTAAACCACTGATTGTTGATGCCGATGATGTAAGCTTTGTCCCCTATGTTTGCCTTTGCGATGCTGCCGTAGGATGTGCCGGGACCGCTGCGGACATTGACACCGCTGCCGTTGATCCGTCCGTAGCCCAGCTCCGCATTTTCACGGGTCATTGCTTTCAAATGATTTTCGTGCATATAGCCGGTCTTTAAATCAAAATTGACCTTATACCAGCTGCCCGTCTTCCCCAGCAGCACCACCACTTCATTCTTGTAGGCATAGTCAAGGGTTGCGCTTGCTGTTGACGCTTCCGCACGCAGCCGCAGTGCCGATGCCTCCACAAAAGCGACACCTTGCTTTACCTGCCGGTCGGTTGCCGCATTGGCTTTTACCGCACCGATGCCCATAAAAACAAAAAATGTCAGCACAAGGCTGACAATACGCGTAGAGATTTTCATACATTGCCCTCCGTCTTACTTGAGATAATTACTTGCCTGCCAGAGCACGCTCGAGCCACACACAGCCAAAATCCAATGCTGTGTAAAGTCCGTCTTTTTCGCCCTTCTTCACCACGCGGTCACGGCTTTTTGCAGCCGGATCGGTAAGCTGAAGCTGAACGGATACCTTGGTCGCCACATCCAGATCGCCCACCTTCTTGCTCTCGAGAATCTGGAGTATGACAATGTGGGAATCGGCCATGGAGCCATAGTAGATGAGATTGTCTTTCCGCATCAGCGGATGACCTTTGTACATGAGAACTGCCTTTTCGTCAGCCATTTCGGTTACCTCCTTGTAATCAAATTGTAACACTTTGTAACCTTTTCGTCAATGCCCCTAGGGGTTTTGACAGAACTTGGCAGGAAACAGCGGTTACTTGCAAATGGATTTTGTAAGACGGAGGGAGTATGAAGTTTTTAATTTGAATGGGGCTTTTGCAATGGCAAAAGCCCCACGCTTGAGAAACAAAGTTATGCCAGATAGCACCGAACCAATTCCTGCAGCAATTCATCACGATCCAGCTTGCAGATCATGCTGCGGGCATTGTTGTAGTTGGTGATATAGGTGGGATCTTCCGTCAGCAGGTAGCCGACGATCTGATTTACAGGGTTATAGCCCTTTTCCTGCAGAGCGTCGAATACTGTGCGGAGAATACGACGCATATTATCTTTATCGTCTGTGGGAACAGTAAATTTCAAGGTATCGCCCGTCATGGTATCGACCTCCTTTAGTATAATATAGCCATTATAGCCCAAAACCTAAGCTGTGTAAAGCCCTGTTGTAAAATTTTTCTTTTACCGCAGGATCGCATCCAGCTTTTCCTTCAGCGCAGCAAGCACCTTGTTGACAACGCCTTCGGAGTCCGCATCGGTAAGTGTACGGTCGTCAGCACGCAGCTCCAGGGAGAAAGCCATGCTCTTTTTACCCTTGGGCACACCGGTACCGCGGTAAATATCAAAGAGCTTGACACCCCGCAGCAGCTTACCGGCAGCGGCAGTAATGGTGTTTTCCACCTGGGCAACAGTCACAGTCTCGTCGCAAATGAGGGATAAGTCGCGGCTGACACCGGGATACTTGGGCAGCGGCACATAGGTGGGCTCCGGCAGCAGCATTTCGAACATCTTATTGAAGTTCAGCTCTGCGCAGTAGACCTCGCACTCAAGACCGCAATTCTGAGCAACCAGCGGATGAACCTGACCCATATAACCCAGCTCCACATCGCCAACACTCAGCTTGGCGCAGCGACCGGGATGATAAGAGGGGTTGTCCTTGACCGCAGTATAGGTCACCTTGGGCATGCGAAGACCTGCGAACACAGCTTCCAGCTCGCCCTTCAAGGTGAAGAAGGTCTCCCCTGCTCCATAGGTGCCCAGCAGCAGCATCTTGGGCTCTTCCGGAAGCACCTGGCCTTCCTTGGGCAGATAGATCTTTGCTAGCTCATACAGCTTGACGGTCTTATTGTGGTACGCATTGTTTCTGCTCAGGATATCCAGCATGGAAGGCAGCGCAATGGTACGCATAATAGAGGTATCCTCACCCAGAGGATTCTGAATCCGCAGCGCATTGCGAAGGCTGCTGTCCTGAGGAAGACGGATCTGATCAAAAATTGTGGGGGAAACAAAAGAATAGGTGATAATCTCGCTGTAACCCAAGCCGCGGCACAGATTACCCGCCTTGGCTTCTGCCAGCATATAGGGGCTGTAGCCGCCGGTGGTGGAGGTCTTGAAAGCGGTGGTAGCGATCTCGTTGTAGCCGTAGGAACGACCCACTTCCTCTGCGATGTCTGCCATCAAATTCAGGTCGGGACGGAAGGAAGGTACTTTGATTTCGTCACCCTCTACCTCGATCTCCAGCAGATTCAGATACTGAACCATCTGCTCGCGAGAAATGTCGGTGCCCAGCAGCGCATTGATCTTTTCGGGCTCCAGCTTGACAGTATGGGGTGCGGGAACGAAGTTAACGATATCGATAATGCCGTCCAGTACATCGCCGGCACCCAGCATTTCAACCAACTCGCAGGCACGCTGCACAGCAGGCACGGTCATCATGGGATCCAGATGCTTTTCAAACTTGCCGGAAGCGTCGGTACGCATACCCAGCGCCAAAGCGGTCTGACGGATGGAAGTGCCGTTGAAGTTAGCAGATTCGAAGACAACCATGGTGGTATCGTCTACGATTTCGGAATTCTCGCCGCCCATAATGCCTGCAAGACCGATGGCTCTTTCGTCATCAGCGATGACCAGCATGCCGGGAGTCAAATCACGGACATTTCCGTCCAGCGTTGTCAGCTTTTCGCCCTCTTCCGCTTCCCGAACAACGATCTTACCGGAAGAAACATAGCGGTAGTCAAAAGCGTGCATGGGCTGACCGTACTCCAGCATCACATAATTGGTAATATCCACGATGTTGTTGATAGGGCGCACGCCATTGGCACGCAGCCGCTGACGCAGCCACTTGGGGGAAGGGCCGATCTTAACATTGGCAACCATACGGGAAGTATAGCGGTTGCAAAGCTCCGTCGCAGGCACTTCTACATCCAGCTTATCGTAGATAGAGCCGGCATCGCTGCCCTTGACCACGGGCTCGTGGTGCTTCATGGGAAGACCGAAAGCCGCAGCGGACTCTCTTGCCAAACCAATGATGGAGTAGCAGTCGGGGCGGTTGTTAGTGATCTCAAAGTCTACGATGGTATCATCGTTGCCGATTACAGCATTGACATCGTCGCCGACATTGCAATTTTCGTCATTGAGGATCCAAATGCCATCCAAAATCGCATTGGGGAAATCGTTCAGGGTCAGACCCAGCTCTTCCAAACCGCAGAGCATGCCATTGGAAACCTCGCCGCGAAGCTTGCCCTTGGTGATGTGCACCCCGCCGGGCAGCCAGCTGTTATGCAGCGCAACGGGAACAAGGTCACCCTGCTTGACATTCTGTGCGCCGGTAACGATCTGCACCGGCTCACCCTCGCCCACATCAATCTGGCAGACCCACATATGGTCAGAGTTTTCATGGCGGACGATGGAAACCACCTTGCCTACCTTTACATTCTTGATTTCAGCGTCCATGCGCTCGTGGGTTTCCACCTTCTGACCAAAAACGGTCATGGTCTCCACATACGCTTTGTCGGAAACATGGGACAGATCCACGAATTCCTCATGCAGCCATTTTCTATTCAGCTTCATAATCTATCCCTCCTTAAAACTGATTCAAGAAACGAACGTCATTATCGAAGATCAGACGAAGGTCCGTGATCTTCAGTCGACCCATTGCCATGCGCTCCAAGCCCATGCCGAAAGCAAAGCCAGAGTACTTTTCGGGATCAATGCCGCAGTTACGCAACACCTCGGGGTGCACCATACCGGCGCCCAGCAGCTCGATCCAGCCTTCACCATGGCAAGTAGAGCACACATTGCCGTCTACCTCGCCGGTACCGTGGCACTTGTGGCACTGCATATCCATCTCGCAGGAAGGCTCGGTAAAGGGGAAATGGTGGGGACGGAACCGCATCTGGGAATCCTCACCGTAGATCTTCTTCATGATGGCAACCAGTGCGCCCTTCAGATCGCCCATGGTGATGTGCTCGTCCACCACCAAGCCCTCGATCTGATGGAACATGGGGCTGTGGGTAGCATCCGCCTCGTCCTTGCGGAACACACGACCGGGAGACAGCATGCACAGCGGAGGCTTGTTGTTTTCCATGAAACGGATCTGCATGGGGCTGGTCTGGGTACGCAGCAGAACGGCATCGTCATCGGTAAAATAGAAGGTGTCGCTGCGGTCACGGGAAGGATGTCCCTCCTCGATATTCAGACGGGTAAAGTTGTAGCTTGCCAGCTCCACTTCAGGACCGTCCACAACGGTGTAGCCCATGCCAACGAAGATCTCCTTGATCTCCTGCAGCACCATATTCATGGGGTGCTGATGACCCATGGAAACCGTCTCGCCGGGAATGGTAACATCAATGGCTTCGTCAATGAGCTTCTGCTCCAAAAGGGCAGAATTCAGCTCGCTTTTGCGGCTTTCCAGCTTCTCCTCGATCTCAGCGCGGACAGCGTTTGCCATCTGACCCATGACGGGGCGCTCTTCAGCGGTCAGCTTGCCCATCATCTTGAGCACAGCGGTCAACTCACCCTTCTTGCCCAGATACTGCACGCGCAGCTCTTCCAGCGCAGCAGGTGTCTCGGCAGCAGCCAGCGCTGCCATTGCCTGCGCTCTGATATTTTCCAGTTGTTGCTTCATATTCTTTCCTCCTAAGAGTTCAATTACATAAAAAATATCCTCTCATCCCAAAAACAGGGACGAAAGGACTTCCTTCCGCGGTACCACCCACGATTCGCCTAGCGGCGCACTTTTCAGATGCAAACACATCCAAGACCTGTAACGCAAGTCGTGCGGCTGTTCCTACTATAATTTTCAGACAGCAGCTCCCGGGGGAAAGCCCAATACCACACCCACGCGGCTCCCACCATTCCGCGTTCGCTGAAGCAGTGTTTTCGGTAACAGACGACCCGATCATCGCTTTTTCCATATCAAGTGGAATCATAGCACACAATATACAAAAATGCAAGCAAAATTTCCAAATAAAACCGCCTTGGGTCTCCAAGGCGGGTTTTTGTAGCTTAATTCTTCAAACTCTGAATGGGTGCAGGGATTCTGCCGCCACGGGCGATGAAATCTGCAGCACTCTCGCTATGCACCGGCATAACCGGCGCACTGCCCAGCAAGCCGCCCATTTCCACACGGTCTCCGACCACCTTGCCGGGTGCGGGAATGATACGCACGGCGGTGGTTTTAAAGTTGACCATACCGATTGCCGCTTCGTCCGCGATAATGGCGGAGATGGTTTCGGCGCTGGTATCGCCGGGTACGGCGATCATGTCAAGACCCACAGAGCAAACGCAGGTCATAGCCTCCAGCTTGGAAAGGGTCAGTGTGCCGCATTCTGCTGCAGCGATCATGCCCTCATCCTCGGAAACGGGGATAAACGCGCCGCTTAAGCCGCCCACATGGTTGGACGCCATAACGCCGCCCTTTTTCACCGCATCATTGAGAAGCGCCAGCGCTGCTGTGGTGCCGTGGGTACCGCAGACCTCAAGACCCATTTCCTCCAGAATCCGGGCAACGCTGTCGCCCACAGCAGGTGTGGGTGCAAGGCTCAGATCCAAAATGCCAAAAGGCACACCCAAACGGCGGGATGCCTCCTGCCCAACCAGCTGACCCATACGGGTGATCTGGAATGCGGTCTTTTTCACGGTTTCCGCCACCACATCAAAGGGCTGACCCTTGACGCTCTGCAGCGCGTGATAGACAACACCGGGACCGGAAACGCCCACATTGAGCACACATTCCGGCTCGCCTACACCGTGGAATGCGCCTGCCATGAAGGGATTGTCCTCTACCGCATTGGCAAACACCACCAATTTGGCGCAGCCCAAACCATCGTTATCGGCGGTAATTTCCGCGGTTTTCTTAATAATGCGACCCATTTCGGCAACCGCATCCATATTGATGCCCGCCTTGGTAGAGCCCACATTGACGCTGGCACAGACTCGCTCTGTATACTTCATCGCCTCGGGGATCGAACGGATCAGCGTCCAGTCGCCCTTGGTTGCACCTTTTTGCACCAACGCAGAAAAGCCACCGATAAAGTTGACACCGCAAGCCTTTGCCGCTGCGTCCATAGTCTTGGCGATTTCCACATAGGAATCGGCTTCACATGTACCGGCAACCAGCGCGATGGGGGTAACAGAAATCCGTTTATTGACGATGGGAATGCCAAATTCCCGTTCAATATCCTCACCCACCTTCACCAAATTCTTGGCATAGGTGGTGATCTTCTTATAGATCTTCTCGCAGCATTTTTGAATGTCCGCATCGGCACAATCCAAAAGGCTGATGCCCATGGTAATGGTGCGCACATCCAAATGGCGCTTATCGATCATGTCCTGGGTCTGCAAAATATCCTTCGTATTTAACATTTTGCCACCTCAGATCCGATGCATAGCCTCGAAAATGTCCTCGCGCTGCACTCGGATAGAAAGACCTCTCTCTTTACCCGTCTCATCCATCAGCTGAGAAAACTCCGCCACGGGAACTGTGCAGCAGGACACATCCACCACCATCATCATGGTAAAGTAACCCTGCATAACTGTCTGGCTGATATCCAGAATATTTACATTGAATTCGGCAAGCTTATTGGCAACAGCAGCAATAATACCTACCTGATCCTTACCGACAACCGTTACAATCGCTTTCATATCTTACACCTCTTTACAGCACCATTTCAATAATGCCGTCTTCTCTTTGAATCAGATTTACACCCATGGGTGCAGACAGCTTCTTGAGAGATTCAAAAATCTGCTTAGCCACATTCTCGTCGGCAGCGTACGGTAAACCCTTATACTGCACGCCCTTTTCAAAGCCCAGATCGATGGGCAGCATTTCCACCTTGGTAAGTTTGCCGTCATCATACTCAAAATACGGAATGATGCCCCAGAAGCACTCCTTTTGCACCCAAAGACCCTTTTCCCAGCCCTTAAACTGGGCGGCAATGGACTCCATGTCGGAAAGGCCGTGGGTATTGTGGACATAGCGGTGCTCCTCGGGAATGTGCAGAAGTCCCCGCAGCTGGAAGATAAAGTTGCCCAAGGAATAGAAAATGGGCTTGCCCTTATACATTTCGATGGGCTTAAACTCGTGGGTGCCGCCGCCGACGATCAGATCTGCACCGGCATCGATACAAGCATGGCTGAAATCCTGAATGAACTTGGCAGGATGGGTCACATTCCAGCCATCGCACTGGTGGGTATGGATCATGACCACCACATAGTCAGCCTGCTGCGCCTTAGCATCGCGAATTGCCTTGCAGGTACGCTCCAGATCTTCCTTGTTGCACTTGGTAATGGTCTCTTCCTTGCCGTTTTCGGAAAGGAAAACCTGGGTGCCGGCAAAGTCCAGCTCATTGTCCGCAAGGGCAGGCGCGAAGCCGTTCTTCCGGGAGAAATCCCGCTGACCGTTGACCTGAGTGGTTTGTGTGATTTTTTCAAGAATGTCAAAATGCTCCTTAGTCACAGTAATGTGGCTGGAAAAACGAAGCGGGTTGACACCGGGTCTGCCGGGCACATACTGAGAGCCGTGACCTGCTCGGGCAGAATCGTCCAAAGAAGAAGTAAGCGCAATAAATGCCACTCTGCCGCCCTCAAAATCCCGATAAACCGGCTCAGAAGCCTTGCCCAGATTCTCACCGGCACCGGTAACACTGATATCAAACTTGGCAGTATTCTCCAACGTTTGTTTCATGCCCTCAGGACCATAGTCCATGGTGTGGTTATTGGCAAAGCCCATGAAATTAAAACCGTAATCCACGATTTGATGAAGCTTGTCGGGGGTTGTGCTCATCCAAAGACCGCCGCAGTAGGTAGAGCCCCATGCATTCCAGTCGGTAATGCAGATTTCCAGATTGCCGAACCGGGCATCGCCCCGGGCGATAAAGTCCTGCAAAATCTTCTGACCTTCATAGCCGCCTTCCTTGTAGCCCTGGGTCAAAATGGAATCGCCGGTAGCTGTGATCTTCATTTTCATAGTCGGTTCCTCACTTTTATATATGTATTATAACGGAAAATACCGGAGCCGGAAAACCGGCTCCGGTATGTAGGTCTTGCTTATTCAGCAGTCTCCTCAGTGACTTCCTCGGTCTCCTCTTCAGCCTCTTCAGCCTCTTCAGCTACGGGCTCCAGCAGAGCGCGGATGGACAGGGAGATACGCTTGTTCTCTGCGTCCACATCGGTGATCTTGACCTGGACTTCCTGACCCTCAGACAGAACATCCTCAGGCTTGCCGATGCGCTGGTTAGCGATCTGAGAAATGTGGATCAGACCGTCAACACCGGGGATGATCTCAGCAAATGCACCGAAGGTCATCAGCTTGACGATCTTGGCATCCACGACATCACCCACATTGTAGTTGGTCATGAACTGATTCCAGGGATTCATCTCAGCGGTCTTGTAGCCCAGAGAGATCTTGTGCTTCTCGGGGTCGAAGGAGATGACATAAACGTCGATCTCATCACCAACGCTGACAACATCAGCGGGAGTCTTAATGCGGTTCCAGCTCAGCTCAGAAACGTGAACCATGCCGTCCACGCCACCGATGTCCACAAATGCGCCGTAAGAAGTCAGGGACTTAACGGTGCCGTGATACTTCTTGCCCTCTTCGATCTCAGCCCAGATCTTCTCCTGGTTAGCCTTGCGAGCCTCAGAAGTAACAGCGCGGATGGAGCCGATAACACGGCGGCGAGCGCGGTTAACCTCAGTAACCTTCAGCTGCACGGTCTGACCGACCATACCGGTCATATCGCCACCCTTGGCAATGCCGGACTGGGAAGCAGGAATAAAGACGCGGATGCCCTTAACAGTAGCAACTAGGCCGCCCTTGTTTTCCTCAGTAATGGTGCCTTCAACAGTGGTCTTCTCTTCAGCATAGACAGCCATGTCGTCCCAAATCTTCATGCCATCCAGCTTCTTCTTGCTCAGCTGCACGGTGCCTTCCTGATCGTTGACGCGAACAACGAAAACCTCGATCTCGTCGCCAACCTTCAGAATGTCCTCAGGCTTTACAGCAGGATCCGCGCTGACTTCATCGTAAGGGATGTAGCCGGCGTGCTTGGTGCCCAGGTCTACCTGGACTTCGGTGTTGCCGATGCCAGTGACGATACCAGTGACCTTATCTCCTGTATTTAAAGTCTTGATGGACTGCTCCAGGAGTGCCTCAAAGTTTTCCTCCTGTGCAACATCAGCATTCAAAATTTCGCTCATAGTCTTGTTGACCTCCTTTATTATCCACGCCGGTGTGGATGCACCGGCAGTGATTCCAACAGTATGCACACCTTCAAAAAAGTCCTTGCTCAATTCAGACGCATTGTCCACCAGCACGACCTTTTCGCAGTGCTCCCGACAGATGGATGCAAGCCTTCCGGTATTGGAGCTTTTTGCGTCGCCCACAACCACCATAGCCTGACTTTCGGCGCTCAAATTCGCCGCATCCGCCTGCCGCAATTCAGTTGCTCTGCATATTGTATCAAATATTTTCAAGTTAGTAAACTGTTTTTTTGCAATTTGGACACTTTTTTTCCACGATATTTCCGTAGACGTGGTTTGCGACACCATACAAAGGGGCGTATCGGCTGGGATTTCCCCGCTTTTTGCCCAATTTTCCAATTCTTCCGGTGTTTCAAAAATTTTGCACGCACCACACCAACCGGCAATTCCCTCCACCTCGGGATGGGATCTTGTGCCCATAATGATGGGAAGTCTTCCCTCCTGCTCTGCCTTTTGGACGATTCCGTGGATCCGTTTGACAAAGGGGCAGGTAGCGTCGATGATTTCAACGCCCTTACTTTCCAGCGCATCACACACAGCCTTGGAAACGCCGTGGGAACGAATGATAACCGTCATGCCCGGCGCGGCATCTTCCGGCGATTCTATGACCTTTACACCCATATCGTCAAATTTACTGACCACATGGCGGTTGTGGATAATCGGTCCAAGAGTCACAACCTGCCGCCCTTCTGCGGCAGCCTTTTCCACCGTTTCCACCGCCCGGCTGACACCGAAGCAGAATCCGGCACTTTTCGCGACTTTAATCATAGGGGAATCTTCTTTCCGACGATTTCGCGGATGGCAGCCACAACCTCTTCGATATTCATATCAGAAGTATCTACCTTAACAGAATCTTTCGCCATCTTCAGCGGCGCAATGGGACGGTGGGTATCCTGATAATCCCGCTGCTGAATTTCTTTTAGAATGGTCTCATAAACAGCCTTCTGCCCCTTGGCAAGCAGCTCGTCGGTGCGGCGCTTTGCCCGGACCTCGGCAGAGGCTGTCAGGAAGATCTTCACATCCGCCTTGGGCAGCACCACAGTGCCGATATCCCGTCCGTCCATGATCACATTGTACTCCTTGGCAACATCCCGCTGCATATCCAGCAGAACCTCCCGGACTACCGCATGGGCAGAAACCAGGCTCGCCTTCTGAGAAATGTCCTGGGTACGGATCTCACCGGTGACATCCATGCCGTTCATGATCATATGCTGCAAGCCGTCTTCGTCGTATTCAATGTTAACGGTCAGCTCGTCGATGTAGCGCTCCACACCGTCCACATCCTTGACGCTGACGCCCCACAGATCAAAAAAGTATGCAACCGTACGATAAATCGCACCGGTATCCACATATTTATAGCCCAGCTCTTTGGCAAGCCGCTTGGCAATGGTGCTTTTACCTGCGCCGGCAGGACCGTCAATGGCAATAGAATAGGTTTTCGCCATAATCAATTCCTCATTTCTGTAGTTTATCCCCGCAGCTTTGCAAGGGCAGCTGCTTCTTTTGCCACCACTTCCTCAGCTGTTAAGTGCAGTTGTTTTCCGGTTTCCTCCGGAGAAAGGGGCTGTCCGCCCTCCAGACCGAAGCGCAGGGTCAGAAGCTTTGCTTCCTCTTCGCTTACATTTTCAAGCAGTTCTGCGATTCGCTGCCGCATTTGGAAATAGGCTGTATCCTCTACCGCCTGATCATCCTCCGGCTGCTGCTCCTTGGGAGCATTTTCCGCTTTTGCACGGTTTATCAAGCGGGCTGATTCCAAAGTCTCCGCAACCGCCTGGGTTTCTTCCACGCTCATATGCAGCTCCAGCGCGATTTCTTCTACCGTAGGATTTCTGCCCAGCTCCGAAAGCAGCCGCTGATCCACATCCCGGTAGTCTTCCATCGCCTGCCGCATTTTCTGACCCACACCGTTTTCTTTTGCCTGCAAGGTAACGGTTTTCGCCAGCGTTCTTTTGATGTAGCGGTCGCAATGCGCTTCAAAATCGCCGCCGGTATACGCCATGATCGCCTGCCAAAGTCCCAGGCTGCCCTCTTGAATGAGATCCAGAAGCAGCACACTGTGACCTGCCAGCTTGCAGGCATTTTCGATGACCCGGCTCAGCATCAAATCGGTAAGTTTCTTCGCCGCAGATTCATCCCCTGCCAAATAGGTTTCGGCAAGCACCTGCGTATCCCCGCAAACAGGGATTAGTGCAACCTCTTCCAAGTATAACCGCAAAGGGTCATTTTCCTCCAGCGCCTGGGGCAACTTCTTTTCCTTTACCAGCTGGGCTTCCCGGCGAAGCCGGACAGCCGTTTCCCCGCTGCCGCCACCGGGCAAATCAGAAATATCCAAAAGAATATCCTTTTCCTCCAGCACAGCCAGCGCCGCTTCCATTTCGCTTTCCGGTTCCTGCTCCATCAGCGCCAAAAACCGGCTGGCACAAAGTGTGCTACCGGGACGCAGTCCATCCAGAGCCGCTTCCCAGGCAGGTGCTTCGAATGTAAATTCCATCATTCCAAAAAATCCTCCAAACCCATGGCGCTGCCTATCTTTTGCAACTTGTCCATGGCTTGCCGTTCGATCTGCCTTGTGCGCTCCTTGGAGATTCCCAGCCGGATACCGATCTGCTCTAAAGACCAGTTTTTTCCGTCCTCCATGCCAAAACGCAGCCGCAGAATCTGCTGCTGCCGTTCGTCCAAGGCGCTCAAAAGCATATTCATCGTCCGGCGCAGTTCCTGCCGCACCATTTCCTCGTAGGGTTGCGATGCCAGGTTGTTTTCCAGCAGTTCGCCGAATTCCTCATTGCCGTCACCAACCGGCACATCCAGAGAGCAAACCTCCGGATTCATCTGCAAAAGCTCGATAACCTTCTGCACCGGCATATCGCAAGCCGCTGCGATCTGCTCCACGGAAGGCTCTTCACCCAATTCCTGAGCAAGCTCTGCTTTTGCTGTCGTTACCTTGCGTATACGGTCTAAAGTATAGGCAGGCACACGGATCATGCCGTGGTTATAAAGGCAGCGGCTGATGCCCTGCCGGATCCACTTGGTGGCATATGTAGAAAAACGGTACTCCAAAGTATAGTCGTATTTCTTCGCTGCCGCCAAAAGACCGATACTTCCCTCTTGAATCAGATCCAGCAGCGGAACGCCGCGACCTGCATATTCCCTTGCCACGGACACCACAAGCCGCAAATTGGAACTGACCATTTCCCGGATGGCATCCGCATCTCCGGCGGCACACCGGGCTGCAAGCTCCCGCTCCTGCTCCGGGCTGAGCCGGGGATACTGACGGATCTCCTGCAGGTATTGATCCAGGGTTTCCGCTTGTCTGTCTTTCAAATCAGCTGTCATTTAAGGCCTTTTCTCTCCTTAAGCTTTTTCTGGTAAGCCAGCAGATCGTCCTCACTGCCAACATTGGATGCCTGGTGCTCTGCGCGCACGGTACGCACACAGTCCGCAAAAGCTTCCTCGCTTACTGGCGACTCATACCGCTGCAAAATGCCCGTAATATGGGACATTTCCTCGGGGCTCAAGTCCTCCAGCGCCGCAACCGAAACATCCAGCCCCTGCTGATGCCGCCGCAGCAGCTGACCGTAGACATTCCCGAGAAGACCAACGGAGAACATATCCTGAGTCAGCCCCTGGCATTTATTTAGCATGGCGCTCTCCCGTAAAATCTGGGCAAGGATGCTTTCTTCTGCCATGGCAGATTTCATATTGTCATAGCGGATAGACCGAGCATGGGGCTGCAGCTTTCTGACCGGTGCAAGGTCGATCTTTTCCTGCTGCTTTTTCTCCCGACCCATACGGCGCTTAAAGGCACGGTCGATCTCGCTTTTCATGGCTTCCGGACTGATCTTCGCCACCTCTGCCACCCGGGCACCGTAGATTTCACGCTGCACAGGGCTGGAAAGTGCGGAAACCAATTCTGCTGCCTCGTGCAAGAATTCGATCCGCTGCTCATCTTCCCGCAAATCGTACTTTTTCAAAATCGCATTGAGCTGATACTCTATTCGATTGGAGCAGCCTTCCAGCAAAAGCCGGAATTTATCCGCGCCGAATTTCTGCAAATATTCATCCGGGTCTTTGGCATCCTTCACCTGCAGCACCTTGACCTTGATCCCCGCTTTTTCCAGCATGGGGATCGCCCGCTTGGCTGCCCGCTGACCGGCTTCGTCGCCGTCGTAGGTCAGAATTACTTCTTCCGTGTAACGGGTAAGCAGGGTCACCTGATCCTCCGTCAAGGAAGTGCCCAGGGATGCCACTGCATTGTCAAAACCAAACTGATGCAAGGTCACAACATCGATGTTGCCCTCAACGAGAATAATTGCCTTTTCTTTGGTTTTCTTGGCAAAATTCAATCCAAACAAGTTTTTTCGCTTGTTGAAGATCAGAGTTTCGTTGGAGTTTAAATATTTCGGCTCACCTTGCCCCAGCACGCGTCCGCCAAAACCAACCACATTGCCCCGGACATCGATGATGGGGAACATCAGTCGGTTGCGGAAGCGGTCATAGACTCGCCCGTTCTTTTCGCCCACAAGGTCTGCATCCCGCAGCTCCTGGTCGGTGTAGCCCTTTTTCCGCATGGCATCCACCAGCGCATTCCAGCTGTCCGGCGCGTAGCCGATGCCGAACTGGGTAACGATAGATTTACTCAAACCGCGCTTGGTGATATAGGCGCGGCATTCCGCTCCCTCCGGAGCATAAAGCCGTTCATTAAAAAACCGACCCGCTTCTTTCATCAGCGCCCACAGCCGTTCCTGTTGCTTATAACGGGATTGGTACTGCTCGTCCTCCGGCACATCCATGCCCACCCGCTTGGCAAGGGCGCGGACAGCATCGGGATAGCTCAAGCCCTCAATTTCCATTTGGAAATTGATCACACTACCGCCCTTGTGGCAGCCGAAGCAATAGTAGATCCCCTTATCCGGCGCAACAGAGAAAGACGCGGTCTTTTCACCGTGGAAAGGACACAGGCCGAACATATTACTGCCGCTGCGCTTTAGCACAACATGCTGTCCCACCACATCCTCAATGGGATTGCGGGCAACCAATTCATCGATAAACGACGCAGGAAATGCCATAAGACCTGCCTCCTTTCAAAACAATTAATTTATTATATCATACTATCCCCGGATTTGCCAAGTCGCGGGAATAAAAATTTCCGTATATTTGTCCACAGCATACTTATCCGTCATGCCTGCAATGTAATCGCACACTGTCCGTTTGATTCCGTCGAAGGACATCTGAGGCTGGAAATCCCCCGGCAGGGCATCCGGATTGGAAACATAGTAGCCGTACATTCTGGCAAGCATTTCCTTTGCCTTGCTCTCTTCCCCCTTTGCAACGGGGTTGCGGTAGACCTTTTCAAACATAAAGCTTCGAAGCTCCTGCAGCGCCTGATCCACCTTGGTAGAAAGCATGATCTTTCCGGCTTCCCGGGATGTGACCACCGCGTCGCACACCAGCGCATTGATCCGGTCGCGATAGGTGCAGCCCAAAATGTCAGAAATAGACTTGGGGATATCCTGGTCACGAAGGATTCCTGCCCGGATGGCATCATCAATGTCGTGATTGACATAGGCAAACTGATCGCTGCGGCGCACCACCTGACCTTCCAAAGTCTTGGGAAGCCGGTCACCGGTATGGCACAGGATGCCGTCACGAACTTCGCTGGTCAAATTCAAGCCTTCGCCGCCTTTTTCCAGCATATCCACAACCCGCAGGCTCTGCTCATTGTGGCGGAAAGGCTCACCAAGACACTTGCTCAGCGCCACTTCTCCGGCATGACCGAAAGGTGTATGACCCAAATCATGCCCTAAAGCGATGGCTTCCGTCAAATCCTCATTCAGTGCAAGGGCATTGGCAATGGTCCGGGCAATACGGGATACCTCCAGCGTATGGGTCATGCGTGTGCGGTAATGGTCGCCCTCCGGACGCAAAAACACCTGAGTCTTGTGCATTAGCCGGCGAAATGCCTTGGAGTGCACGATGCGGTCAATATCCCGCTGATAGCAGGTGCGCACATCCAGATCGCTTTGCTCCTCGGCGCGTAAGCGTCCTGCGCTTTTGTCTGAAAATGCAGCCAAGGGATTGAGTGCCCGATGCTCCTGATATTCCAGTTCCTCCCGAATGGTCATAGCCGTTCCTCCTATGTATTCGAATCGATAGGAAATGCCCGGTACTCCTTACCGGTTTCCATGGCCTCGATGGTGGCGGCGGACATATCCGTCAGCCGATCCAAAAAAGGCTGCGCCTGAGCATCCGCCATCAGTATTTCCAAATCCACCTCGGAGCCAAACTCTGTACTGCGGATAATGCCGCCAAAAGCCGCAACCTCCAGCTTTACCCGCTCATAAAAAGTGTAAGGACAAGGCACATACAGCACCGTCCACACCCGTTTCATACTTTTTCCCGCGGCATCCACGGCAATTTTTGCGCCTTTAGTGTAGGCTCTTACAAGACCGCCTGCTCCCAGCAAAATGCCGCCAAAGTACCGGGTGACCACGCAAACAACATTGAAAAGCCCCTCCCGCTGCAGCACCTGCAGCATGGGCATGCCTGCCGTACCGCCGGGCTCACCGTCGTCAGAAAAGCGCACCGCACCATCTTTGATGATGTATGCCCAACAATTGTGGGTGGCATCGTAATGTTGCTTTTTCATAGCCTGGATTTTCTCCAGCGCCTCTTCCTCCGTTTCAACCTGCCAGATATGACCGATAAAACGGGACTTTTTTTCTATAAATTCATCTTCGCCGTACTGCGTCGGGACAAGATATTCGTCCAAATTCAGCACTCCTTCGTAATATACTCTTTTAATCTGCCGTACAAAATAGGATCAACAACGGTTTCCACCACGATACCCTCAGCGGTGTAGTCCACATTTTTCACCTGTGCGCCGGAATGGAGCGTATCCACAAGACCGCCCATGGAATAAGGGATCGTCACCACAATATGGTGGCGGCTCTGTCCCAAAGCAGCTTCAATGGCAGAAAGCAGGTTTTCCATGCCTGCACCCTTTGCAGCAGAAATGGCAACAATGTCGCTGCCAACAGGGATATCCTCCCGGGAAACAAGGTCTGCCTTATTGTAGCACTTCAGCACCGGTGTTTCCGGCTTGGCAAGCTGAGAAATCAGCTTGTCCACAACGGCAATATGGTCTTCCCGATCCGGGTCAGCAGAGTCGATCACATGAAGCAGCAGATCTGCATACTCCAGCTCCTCCAGCGTTGCATGGAACGCATTCACCAGATGGTGGGGCAGCTTGGCGATAAAGCCAACGGTATCGGAAAGGATCACATCCAGATTGTCAGAAACCGTCAGCTGGCGGGATGTGGTATCCAGAGTGTCAAACAGCCGGTTGTTGGCAGGAATGCCTGCGCCGGTCAGATGGTTTAAAAGGGTGGATTTTCCCGCATTGGTATAGCCAACGATGGCAACCACCGGCACGGAATTCTTCATTCTGCGCTCCCGCTGCACACCCCGTACCTGCCGCACCTGCTCCAATTCCTGCTCTAAACGGGCGATACGCTCACGGATATGCCGCCGGTCGGATTCCAGCTTTGTTTCACCGGGACCGCGGGTACCGATGCCGCCGCCCTGCCGGGAAAGGCTCTTGCCCATACCGGAAAGCCTGGGCAGCAAGTATTTATACTGGGCAAGCTCCACCTGGAGTCTACCCTCTTTTGTTTTTGCCCGCTGGGCGAAAATATCGAGAATCAGCGCGCTGCGGTCCAAAACCGTGACGCCCATGATTTCCTCCAGCGCCCGGATATTGCCGGGAGAAAGCTCATTGTCGAAAACCACCATGGTTGCTTCTGTGGCTTCCACCAGCATTTTCACTTCCAGCGCCTTACCCTCGCCGATAAAGCTGTGGGGGTCCGGTGTGTGGCGATTTTGCAGGATCTTGCCGGTGCAAAAGCCGCCGGCTGTTTCCAGCAGCGCCTCCAGCTCCTCCAAAGTCTCATCGGTGGCTGTCTGTTCTTTTGTAAAGCAGTCCGCGTTCAGTCCTACCAGAACTGCCCGCTCCTGCACGGTTTCAAAGGTATTTTCCATAGTTCCTCCGCACCACAGGATAATCTTCCTCCGCCACCTGAATAAAGCGGTAGCTTTCGCCGGAATTTCTATCTTTCAGGTGCAATACTCCATTGCGGTAAGAATAGTCTGTAGCAAGACGATAATCATCATTCAAATAATTCTCCGATTCCTGGCTTTCACAATAATTGATAAAAAAGCCTGTTCCGTAATCGATTTGAATAAAAAGAGGCTTATAGTTTCCATCCTGGTCCAAATACGCACCGGTGGACGTAGCCATATCGATATACACGTTTAAAGTATCACAGTACCAAATGCCCTTCTCAGGACATTCGCGATTAATCGAACATCCGGCAAAAATCGCAAATACTAAGACAGCAACTAAGGCAATAACATAGAATTTCTTCATATCATGACCCCCTATCTGTTTGAGTATAACATATCAAAGCACATCAAGCAAGAAACAATGATGCACGCCAAATAAAAAGCTAAAAAACCCGCACTCCATACGCAGTGCGGATTTTTGTCTTACTTCAGGCCGAAACGCTTGTTGAAACGATCAACACGTCCACCGGTGTCAACCAGCTTCTGCTTGCCGGTATAGAAAGGGTGGCACTTGGAGCAGATCTCAACGCGGATGTCCTTCTTGGTGGAGCCGGTCGTAAAGACGTTGCCACAGGCACAGCGAATGGTAGTCTGTTCGTAATTGGGATGGATACCTTCCTTCATGTTGTTCACCTCTTTCTAATCAAGTAAAAGGGCATAGAAACCCTAGCAATCTTTAATCGCCCGCATATCATAACACATCGTTTCACGGATTGCAAGCCTTTTTTTCTGTTTTTTTAATATTTCGATCAAAATGCCCAGTTGCCGCCCCGGAAAATCGGAACGACCTTACCGTCAGCACAAATCGCGTCGATATTCATGCTGTCGCAGCCGATCATGAAGTCCTCGTGGATCATGGAATCGTTGACACCCAGCTCCCGGCATTCCTCCAAAGTTTTGTTGTGATGATCCCGGATGGTGTCGGCAAAGCCCATACCGATGGCAAGATGGCAGGCAGCATTTTCGTCAAACAAGGTATTGTAGAACAGCAGACCGCTCTGACAAATGGGGCTAGCCTGAGGAACCAGCGCGCACTCGCCAAGGTAGCGGGCGCCTTCGTCCATGTTCAGCAAGGTTTCCAGCAGCTCCGCGCCCTTTTCTGCGCCGGACTCCACAACCTTGCCGTTTTCAAAACGCATGAAGAAATTTTCGATGAGCTGACCGTTGTAGGAAAGGGGCTTGGTGGAGTAGACGATACCCTCAGCCTTACCCTTCATGGGAGAAACAAAGCACTCCTCGGTGGGAATGTTGGGATTAAAGAAAATACCCTGGCGGGAGATTTCGCCGCCACCGCAGAACATACCCTCGGGAATCATGCCCACGGTCAGATTGGTGCCGTTGTCGGCAGTATAGTGCAGCTTATCGATGCCCAGGCTATTGAGATAATCGCATCTTGCCTTCAAATCGGCATTGTGCTTTTCCCAGGCTGCGATGGGATCTTCCGTAACACGGGATGTGGAGAGAATTGCCTCCCACAGCTTTTCCATGGCAACGCTTACCCGCTCACCGGGGAACACTTTCTTTGCCCAAGCCTTGCCGGGCACAGCGGCAATACACCACTGCTGCTTGCCCTCACGCTGGTCAATGTAAGGCTTCATAATGGGATAGATCATCTGACGGGCTTTTGCCTGCTTTGCCATATTCATGCCCTTAAGACCATCGGGATCTTCGGAAATGATATGCAGCCGTGCAGGAAGTGTGTCGCACCAGTGCTGCTGGCGCTCCTTCTGCCAATTCAAAACCGTACCCATGGTCTTAACAGACTGGTAGCGATTGTGAACCTTTTCAAGAGGCTGATAGTTCCAGAAAACCGTAACCTCCCGTGCCTTTGCCTTGTAAGCCTCCTCGACCACCATCTGGACAAACTCCGGCTGGTCAAGATCTGCATAGACAAGCACATCCTGTCCCTTCTGCACATTGATGCCGCAGCGGACGATCAGCTTTGCATATTCTCTTAAAACTGTCTTTTTCATTTGTTTTCGCTCCTTTATGGATTTTTCTTATAGTAACAGATTTTTGAAAACCCGTCAATCTTTGTTGCATTATTTTCCTCATGGGAGTATAATAACCGCAACGAGGTGACAGATATGCTCACGAAAACAGAGTTTCATAATAAAATCGCAGCCGGTCTGCGCTTTTTGGACGGAGCCACCGGCTCGAATCTGCGCAAAGCCGGAATGCCCAAGGAGGTTTGCACCGAGCAATGGGTGCTTGCCAATCCGGAGGTTCTTGTTAAGCTGCAGCGGGATTACGCTGCTGCCGGCGCGCAAATTCTTTATGCCCCCACCTTTCAGGCGCAGCCCATTGCGCTGGAAAAAGTGGGATATGAAAAGCACACAGAAGCCATCAATGCCCAGCTGGTTGCCCTTTCCCGGTCCGCCGCGCCAGACGCGCTGATCGCCGGTGATCTGACTACCCTTGCCGCTTTCTGTGAAAGCTGGGATCCCGAGAATTTCGATCTGCTTGTGGAGAATTACCGTCGGCAGATCAAGGGACTTATGGATGGCGGTGCGGATCTGCTGGTAGCGGAAACGCTGATGTACCAGCAGGAGGCGGAAGCTGTTTTGACCGCTGCCGAGCTGGAAGGTGCCGGTGCTGTGATGTACAGCTTTACCCTGATGGCTGACGGCTCTTTGTTCTCCGGTCCGGATGCAGGACCGATCCTGCACGAATTGGAGCAAGCGGGAGCCGCCGCCGTGGGCTTTAACTGCGTTGCTGCCGACAGGATGACTCCCTACCTTGTTTCCAAGCTGCGGCGCTATGTAAAAGGACCTCTTCTTTGCAAGCCCAACGCAGGAAATCCCATCATCGATGCCCAGGGGCAGGCTCAGTACGACATGACTGCCGCCGATTTTGCCGCCGTAATGTCCCAATGTGCCGAAAACGGCGCAACCTTGTTGGGCGGCTGCTGCGGCACAGACCCAAGTTATATTGCCGCCATACAAAAAATTTAAGGTGCTGCTTGGCAGCACCTTTTTTCGCTATTGCCAAATGTTTTCTGATTTGTTATAATATTTTTGTTATGAAAGAGAGAATTCATTTATTCGTCAGCCGTAAAAACGTGCTGACATGGCTGATGGCACTTTGCCTGGTCGGCTCGGCAGTGGCCCGCATTGCGCTTCCCGGTTTGAAAGGGTCCGGTGAATCGTTTAACGTGTGGAGCCAAATCGTTCTGCCAGTAGCAGCCACCTTGCTTTTCGTGCTCATCACACTCATTAACGGCAAAGAAATGTTCTATAAGACCGCTATCCCCGTATGGCTGCTGGGTCTTTACTATGCACTTGCTCCCAATGTGCTGTTGGGCAGCAGTAGATTTGTGCTGGGTATGTACTACACCTGCATCATTTTCTATTGTGCGCTTTACACCGCCATCACCAGCGGCAAGATCCGCTTTCCCTGGCTGCTTGTGCCGCTGTTCCTTATAGGACTGGGCGCTGTGGGCTACAGCTTCCGGGTGCTGCAGGCTGTTTATAACACCACTGCTGCAGTATGGATGCTTCTTGCAGACGCGCTGCTGTTCTTTGGCGGTCTGCTGCTGTGCTTTGCCATTCGGGTATCCCCTGCCGGTGAGTATCACCCCACCTGGGGCGACCGCAACGATGGTCGGAAGATCCGCACCCTTGCTCCCATGGCACAGATCACCGCTTACTTCCAGGTTGAGCGCAACACCTGCTCCAACCTCTTTGAAGAAGCCTTTGAGATCACCCACATCGACCGCTATATCCGCCAAAAGCGCCGCGAGGGCTTGACGGACTTCGGCATTACCCATGTTCTGCTTGCCGCCTATGTGCGTGGCATTGCAAAGTATCCCCAGCTCAATCGCTTCATCTCCGGTCAGAAGGTCTATTCCAGGGGTGATGACATTCAGTACTGCATGGTCATCAAAAAAGAAATGACCGTCGATTCCCCCGACACCTCTATCAAGGTGCATTTAAATCCCCGGGATACCGCCGAGGATGTCTACCGCAAGCTCAATGCAGCGGTGGAAAGCGTCAAGGCGACCCAGGAGCTGGACTCCAGCCTGGACGGCTTGATTCAGTATTTGAATCTGATCCCCAGCATCGTGCTGAAATTCGTGGTGTGGCTGCTCAAGCTGCTGGATTATTTTGGTATGCTGCCCAAGTTCCTCACAGAGCTGAGTCCCTTCCACGGCAGCCTGTTCTTCACCTCTATGGGCAGCTTGGGTATTCCTCCCATCTACCACCATCTGTACGACTTCGGCAATCTCCCCTGCTTCGGTGCATTCGGCTGCAAGCGCCGCGCTCTGGAAGTACAGGAAGACGGCAGCGTTGTGCAGAAAAAGTACATAGACGTTCGTTTTGTTTTGGATGAGCGGATCTGTGATGGCTATTATTATGCCACCTTCTTTAAGCACTACCGCCGGCTGCTTGCCCATCCGGAAGTGCTGGACAATCCGCCCGAGGAAGTCGTTCGCGACATTGATTAAGCTATGAAAACTGAAATTTTGAACAATCTGCCTGCCGATTTTGCTTGGCGGGAAAATATCATGTGGTTTGACTCCGTAGATTCCACCAACACCCGGGCAAAGACTTTGGCGATTCTCGGTATGCCTCATGGCACGGTTATCGTCGCCGGTCATCAGAGTGCAGGCCGCGGCCGGATGGGTCGTAGCTTTCTCTCCCCCAAGGACATGGGCAATTACATGAGCGTGATCCTGCGTCCGGAGTGCAAGCAGGAGGATCTGATGCACCTGACCTGCGCAGCCGCTGTTGCCATGTGCGATGCTGTGGAAAAAGCCGCAGGCATCCGCCCCGGCATCAAGTGGACAAATGATCTGGTCTGCGGCAAGCGAAAGATCGCAGGTATCCTTACGGAAGTGGTAACGACCCCTGAGCAGACAGCCGTTATTCTCGGCATCGGCATCAACTGCTGCCAGCAAATTCAGGACTTTGACCCCTCGATCCAAAGCTTTGCCGGCTCTTTGGCAATGGCGGCTGAAAAAGAGATCGACCGGGCTAAGGTCGCTGTGGAAATGATTCTGGCGCTGAAAAAAATGGACGAATCCCTTTTGACCGGCAAAGCGGATGTTCTTTCCCGCTATCGTGAGGATTGTATCACCTTAGGCAAAGATATTTCCCTTGTCCGTGGCGACGATCTGCATTACGGTCACGCTTTCGGTATCGACGATAACGGCGCGCTGCTGGTGGGTTTCCCCGACGGTCATACCGAAGCTGTTAATTCCGGCGAAGTCAGCATCCGGGGCATGTACGGCTATATTTAAATTTCTGTTGCTTTTTCTTTCCGTTTTGGTTATACTGTACCTAGAAGCATTATGAGGAGGTAATCTCATGAAAGTTTGGAATGCGATTTGGAAAACGATTTTGGCACTGGCTGCCGTTGCAGGCATTGTTTATGTGCTGGCTAAGTACGGCGATAAGATCGTAGCATGGTGCAAGAAGATCTTGGGACTGTGCAAAGGCTGCTGCGAAGGCGAGGTCATCATTGAGGAGGCTGAGGTCGCCCCCGTGGAAGAAGCTGTTGCAACAGAAAACGATTTCGAAGGCTAAGAAACAAAAATTAAGGGCTGCCGTAACGGCAGCCCTTGTTTTTTATGCATTTGTCAGAATATTCACCAGCATTTTCACGCACTTTTCCATATCCTCCACGGGGATATACTCAAACCGTCCGTGATAATTCTCGCCGCCGGTACAAAGATTGGGGCAAGGCAAGCCCTCGTAAGAAAGCCGCGCGCCGTCGGTGCCGCCGCGAATGGGCACCTCCACCGGCTCCATACCGGCATCCACCATCGCCTGCTTTGCCTTTTCCACGATATGCATGCATGGCTCGATGCACTTTCTCATGTTGAAATAGCTGTCCTTAATGGTCAGCTCCACCGTGCCCTCGCCATACTTTTTGTTCAGATACTCGGCAGCAGCTACCATGACAGCCTTCTTCTCCTCGAACTTTTCCATATCATGATCGCGGATGATATAGCGAAGCGTGGACTTTTCCACCTCACCCTGCATATCCGTCAAATGGATAAAGCCCTCATACCCTTGCGTATGCTCCGGCTTTTGGGCAGCAGGCAGCAGGCTTTGGAACTCCATGGCGATATACTGAGAATTCACCATCTTATCCTTGGCAGAGCCGGGATGGATGTTAAGACCCTTGAATTCCACTTTTGCACCGGCTGCATTGAAATTCTCGTATTCAATTTCGCCGATAGCGCCACCGTCAGCGGTGTAGGCGTAGTCCGCAGCAAAGCCCTTTACATCAAAAAGATCTGCTCCCCTGCCGATCTCTTCGTCGGGGGTAAAGCCGATTTTCAAGGTTGCGTGGCTGGCGCGGATGGTCAGCAGGAATTCCGCTGCCGTCATGATCTCAGCAATGCCGGCTTTGTCGTCCGCTCCCAAAAGCGTAGTGCCGTCGGTGACGATCAGATGCTTGCCGTGGTGATTCTTAAGGGACGGATAATCCGCCTCTTTCAGGAAGATTCCCTTTTCTTCATTGAGGCACACATCGCCGCCGGCATATTCCACGATCTTCGCCTTGATATCCGCACCGGATGCATCGGGAGAAGTATCCATGTGGGCAATCAAACCAATGGTGGGCAGCTTAGGATCGCCGGGTACTGTGCCGTAAACATAGCCATGCTGATCCATGAAGGCATCGGAGATCCCCATGGCTTTCATTTCCTCTACCAGATAAGCGCCCAAAAGCTTTTGCTTATCTGTAGACGGACAGGTTTCAGAAAACTCGTCGGATTTCGTGTCAAAGGACACATATTTCAAAAATCGCTCTTGTACGGAAGTCATGATTTGGTTCCTTTCTTAAGAAAGAGCCGCCGCAGATGCGGCGGCTCCGTGGTTATAATAAGAAGCATCCCGACAAGCTCGAAGGAATGAATTTTCAATCGGTCGGCGAGAGATTATTTTGCAGAACAAATTTTAAATGTGCAGGAATACTTTGTGTATTTCAAACATTTAAAATGCCGTAATGCGAAAAAAGATCCGCTGCTCCGATGAAAATGGATTCTGAGAGTTTGTCAAAAAATTACTTAGCAGCGTTAACCAGCTCAGCGGTATCCTGAGCGATCATCAGCTCTTCGTTGGTGGGAACAACCCAAACCTGAACCTTGGAGTCGGGAGTAGAGATGACCATCTCCTTGCCGCGCTTGCTGTTGAGCTCGGGATCGATCTTAACACCCAGGAAGCCCAGGTACTCACAAACCTTGGCGCGGACATTGCAGTCGTTCTCGCCGACACCTGCGGTGAAGGTCAGAACATCAATGCCGTTCAGAGCAGCAGCGTAGGCGCCGACATACTTAGCGACCTCGTAGCAGAACTTCTCACGTGCCAGAGCGCAGTCTTCATTGCCGTTCTTTGCACCATCTTCCAGATCACGGAAGTCGGAGGACACACCGGACATAGCCAGCATACCGGACTTCTTGTTGAGCATGTTCAGGCACTCGTCAACGCTCATGCCGTACTTGTTGCAGATGAACTGCACAACAGCTGCGTCGATATCACCGGAGCGGGTACCCATGGGAACACCAGCCAGAGGAGTCAGACCCATGGTGGTATCCTGGCACTTGCCGTCCTTGACAGCAGACATGGAAGAGCCGTTGCCCAGGTGGCAGTTGACCATCTTGAATTCCTTCTTGCCAACCAGCTCAGCAGTACGCTTGGCAACATACTTGTGGGAAGTGCCGTGGAAACCGTAGCGGCGGATGGAATCGTTGGTGTAATACTCGGTGGGGATAGCGTAGCGGTATGCCTTGGGAGGCATGGTCATGTGGAAAGCGGTGTCGAACACAGCAACCTGGGGAGTGGTGGGCATAACAGCCTGGCAGGCGCGGATGCCCATCAGGTTAGCGGGGTTATGCAGGGGGCCCAGGGGGATGCACTTCTCGATAGCCTTAATAACCTCGTCGTCGATAATGCAGGAATCAAAGAACTCCATGCCGCCGTGCAGCACGCGGTGACCCACAGCGTCGATCTCTTCAACAGACTTGATAACGCCGTGCTCAGCATCCTGCAGGATCTCCAAAGTAGCTGCGATCGCCTCGGAATGGGTAGGCATGGGGATATCCTTAACCACCTTGTTCTCGCCGACCTTGTGATTCAGGCGGCCGTCGATGCCGATACGCTCGCACAGACCCTTTGCGCTGACCTCACCGGTCTCGGGGTTCATCAGCTGATACTTAAGAGAAGAACTGCCGGCATTGATGATCAAAACATTCATTGGAAATTGCCTCCTAAAAATTTTGTTTTCTTTTTTCGTCCTTTATGGTATCATAGCCATAGCTAAAACTATTCTATAACAGATTTCCAAAATTCTCAAGCCCTGAATGGGAAATTTTTCATAAAAAGGAGGGACTTTTTTGAAAACCGTCGGCATTATTTGCGAGTATAACCCCTTTCACTTGGGTCACAAAAAGCAATTTGATCTCATTCGCCGGGAATTGGGCGAGGATGCTGCCATTGTCTGCCTTATGAGCGGCAATTTTGTCCAGCGGGGCGCACCGGCAATTTTCGACAAGTCCCTGCGCTCCCGGGCAGCGATCCTAAGCGGTGCAGATCTGGTGCTGGAGCTGCCGGTGCAGTATGCCCTTTCCTCGGCTGAGGGTTTTGCCGCCGGTGGTGTGAAGATTCTTTCCGGCTTCTGCGACTATCTTTGCTTCGGCTGCGAAACCGGCAACTCGGAATCGCTGATGGAAACGGCAAAAGCGCTTTTGTCCCCCGATTTTTCCGAAGCCTTACGGGAGCATCTTAACAAAGGTCTTTCCTTCCCCGCTGCCCGTCAGGCAGCACTGGGTAAAAAAGGTGCTTTGCTTCAGAATCCAAACGACATTTTGGCAGTGGAATACTGCAAAGCCATTCTTTCTCAAGGTAGCTCTATGCAGATTCTTCCCATTGCACGCCAAGGCAGTTACCACGACACTGAGGCGGACGCGGAAAATCCCTCCGCCACCGCTGTACGGGCACTTATTGCCAACGCACACGATTGGAAATCGTGTGTTCCCAAGACCGCATGGGAAGTATTTGACGGCGCTGTCGTGCACACCTTAGCTGCCGGTGAGCGAGCCATTTTGGCAAAACTTCGTTCCATGACCGAAGAGGAATTTGAAGCCCTCCCCTACGGCAGCGAGGGGCTGTGGCGGAAACTCATGCACGCATGCCGCAGCTGCGCAAGCCTAGAAGAGATTATCGCCGCCACCAAATCCAAGCGCTACACCCGCACGCGGCTGGATCGGATGATAATGTGCGCCTACCTTGGCATCACGAAGGAGTGCCTTGAATCCCCTGTCCCTTACACCCGGGTGCTTGCCTTTAACGATACCGGGCGCACCGTCCTCAAAAAATCCCGGGAATTCGGTGCTTTTCCCCACATTGGCGAAAGCACAGACGATCCATGCTGGACATTGGAGCAGCGCCTCAGCGATCTTTACGATCTTTTTGCCATTGGTGAGATCCCGTCAGCCGGACAGGAAACAAAGCGAAGAGTGTTTTATATAAAGTAACGACCGTGGTTTCCCACGGTCATTTTCCTTTATTTTCCCATGACCTCTTTGCGGTAGCGGGCGATGCCCTTTGCCAAAAGATCCATGGCGCGCTCCAGCTCCTCAAGGCTGCGGACATAGGCGATACGCACCTCGTTGATGCCCTTACCCGGAGTTTCGTAGAAAGGCGCACCGGGAGCAAACATGACGGTGTCCCCATTGTCATCAAAATGCTCCAAAAGCCAGTACTGGAATTTATCCGCATCGTCCACCGGCAGACTTGCCATGACATAGAAAGCGCCCATAGGCTCTTCCACCATCACACCGGGGATACTGCGCAGCTTATCCACAACCAAATCGCGACGGCGACGGTATTCTGCCTTGCAATCTTTGTAGAAGTCGGCATCCACACTGTAAAGAGCAGCAGCGCCCAGCTGATCAATGGTAGCAACCGACAGACGGGACTGGCAGAATTTCAGCAGTGCCTGCTGCAGCTCCTTATTCTTTGTGATCACGCAGCCCACGCGCGCGCCGCAAGCGGAAAACCGCTTGGAAACGGAGTCGATGATGACCACATTTTCCTTCACATCTTCAAACTGACCCATGGTAGGAATGCCGAATTTATCGTCATAACAGAATTCGCGGTACACCTCGTCGCTAATGAGGAACAGGTCATGCTCCTGTGCGATATTGGCGATCATCCGCATTTCTTCCTTGCTCAGTACAACACCGGTAGGATTGCCGGGGTTGGTGATCATAATGGCGCGGGTGTTCTTGGTGATAAGGCTTTCGATGCGCTTGCGGTCCGCATAGCGGTAGCCCTCCTCCGGTCTTGTGGGCAGCGCGCGGATACGACCGCCTGCAGCGTGAACGAAAGTGGTATAGTTGGGATAGTAAGGCTCCGGTACGATCACTTCAGTATAAGGATCCAGGATGCTAAGGCAGGTCAGCAGCAGCGCCTCACTGCCGCCGGTGGTGATCAGCACATCGTTGGGCTCCAAGTTAACACCCAAAGTAGCATAATACTTGATAATGGTATCGATCAGCGCCGCCATACCGGGAGATGCCTCGTATGCAAGGGTCTTCTCATCAAAGTTACGAATTGCATCGTAAAATGCCTGAGGGGTAGGCAGGTCAGGCTGACCGATGTTCAGATGATAGATCTTCTTTCCGTTCTTTTGAGCTTTCACCGCCAGCGGATGGAATTTCCGCATAGGAGACGGCTCGCAGCGATTGGCATTGATGGAAATTTTCATATGTACCTCCACGGGCTTGCGCCCTCAAATAATCTTTTGTAAGTCTTATAAGCTCCGGACTCAGGGCTGCCAGCGCGATCAGATTAGGAATCGCCATCAGACCGTTTACAGTTTCTGACAGCAGCCATACCGTTCCGGTTTTCAGCACCGCACCGGCAACCACCGTTGCCGCCTGCAATGCAACAAATTTCTTCCACGCACCTGCACCAAACAGAAACTGGGCACATCGCGCGCCGTATAGACCCCACCCCAGCACCGTGGCAAAGGCAAAGCAGCAAAGGGCAGCAGCGATAAACACCGACACCCAATCCCCATACACGGAGCAAAAGGCATCCGTCGTCAGCGCAACCCCTACATCCTCACCGTAAGGAATGGGAACCCCGCTGACCAAAATCACCAGTGCCGTCATAGTGCAGATCACGATGGTGTCCAAAAACACCTCCATAATGCCCATAAGACCCTGCTGCACCGGGTGCGCTACATTTGCGCCTGCGTGGGCAATGGAAGCTGTGCCCATGCCGGCTTCGTTGGTAAACACCCCGCGGGAAACACCGATGCGCAGCGTCATAAATAGTGACCCTACCGCGCCGCCGGTGACTGCCCGGGGAGAAAAGGCTCCTTCCACGATTGCCCCGAATGCCGCCGGCAGATGCTGGGCTCTTGCAATCAGAACGCCAAAACCGATCAAAAGATAGGCAACCGACACAAAGGGCACCAGTTTTTCCGCAACGATACCGATGCGCTTTGCGCCACCCAAAAGCATCGCTGCTATCAACGCAGCAAGGGCGATTCCCATAATGAGGTTACCCGTCACAGAAGGCTGTGCGCCGAAAGCGGTCAGCGCGCCGTTGATACCGGTGATCACCGCGTTGATCTGGGTGGCATTTCCCACACCAAAAGCCGCCACGATACCGAAAAAACTGTAAAGGAAGGCAAGCCAGCCCCATTTTTTACCCATACCCTGCCGGATCATGTACATAGGACCGCCCACAAATTCCCCGTTTTCTTTCACGCGAAAGGAAACAGCCAGGGTTGCCTCGGCATATTTCAGCGCCATACCTAAAAAACCGCAGATCCACATCCAGAAGATAGCACCCGGGCCGCCGATTGCCATTGCACCGGCAACACCGGCAAGATTTCCCGTGCCTACGGTAGCAGCCAAAGCGGTGCAAAGCGCCTGAAAGGGTGTAACCCCGCCGGTATCCCGCCGCTTAAACTGGGAAAGAAAATCCTTTACCGCCCGGGGAAACAGCCGAATCTGAATAAATCCCGTCCGTATGCTGATATACAGCCCAACACCGAGAATCAGCACCAGCGCAGGGATTCCCCAGACAACTGCATTCACCGTTTCCAGAATCCGCGTCATTTTACCCTCCTAATATACCACTTTCCCCATAGGTTTTCAATAGACATATTGCAAAAAAGCAGTCCCGCCATCGCGGAACTGCTTTTGTATTATTCCCAAGTCTGCCAGATTTCCGGGCAAAATCCAACCGTTGCCTGCTTTCCGTTGCGGACAATGGGGGTTTTCATGAGTTCGGGGTTGTCGAAAACCTTGTCCTCCTTGGCAAGCTTATCGTCCATGTACTTCATCAGCGTAATGTCCGGGTGCTTGGACTCCCAATCGATGAGATTGTCAATGCCGCCCACCGCACGAAGCACGCTGTCAAACTCTTTTCCGGAAAGACCGAAGCGCTTCAAGTCCACCGCCTGGAATTTGATCCGGCGCTCTTTAAACCAGCGCTCTGCCTTTTTGGTATCAAAGCATTTGCTTTTTCCAAATATTTGAATATTCAATATTCTACCTCCATCAGGCACAAGCCCTGAGCCGGGGCAAGAAAACCTGCCTTTTCTCTTTTTGCGCCAAAAAGCTGGGGAATGCTTTCTGCTGTCCGTTCTCCCCTGCCCACCTCAATGAGCGTGCCAACAAGGATACGCACCATGCTGTGCAAAAAGCCGTTTCCGGTAAAGGAAATTCTCAGTTCCTCTGCGCAGCGCTCAATTACGATACTACGAACAAACCGGACCGTGGACTTTTTGAATTTGGGGTTGCCGCAAAAGGCAGAAAAATCATGCTCGCCGCAGAGAAGCTCAGCTGCCTTTTCCATAGCTGCAATATCCAGCGCCTCCGGAAATACAGAAACATACCTTCTTTCAAACACGCAGGGCTCGCCGCTGTTCCAAATCCGGTAGCGGTAGGTTTTTTCCTTGGCATTGAGCCGGGCATGGAATCGCTGGGACACGTCCCTGCAGGAGTATATGCCGATGTCCTCCGGAAGATACCGCCGCAGCTGCGCAAGAATTTCGCTGCATGGCATAGCGCTTTCGCAATGGAAATTTGCCACCTGTCCCACGGCATGCACACCGGCATCGGTGCGTCCGGAGCCGCTGATCTCGATTTCTTCTCCCAGGATCCTGGTAAGTGCCGTTTCCAGCTTGCCTTGTATGGTGTTATCCGTTCCGCTTAAGCGCTGCCAGCCTTTATAGCGGGTGCCATCATAGCAGATGTCAAGCCGCAGATTCCGCATATTCTCTCAATTCCTCTCTGGCTTCCCGTTCGCTGTCGGCAGAGAACAGAAAGTTTCCATTGTTGTCATACACCTGAATGTGTCCGCGAACATACTGCATAGAATACATAGCCATCGACCTCCTTGGTTTCTGGCTGTATTCTAACGTATTAAATGTACAATATTCCGGACTTATTCAACCACTTCGTAGCCGGCATCCACGATGGCTTTTTTCAAGGCTGCCACATCCGCATCGCCGGTAACGGTAACATTCTTTGCCTGCAGGTCCACCACCGCATCCACAGTGCCGGGAACTGCCTTGCAGACCTTTTCCACCATGGCCTTGCAGTGGGGGCACATCATACCGTTGACATTAATGACTGTTTCCATTTTCTTTTCCTCCTTGATTTCTGCCTGCACCACTTTGGTATCAGGCTTAAAGCGCCGCAGCCGCAGCGCATTGGTCACAACAAATACAGAGCTCATACTCATAGCCGCCGCACCGATCATGGGGCTGAGCATACCCAGCGCCGCCAGCGGAATGCCTAAGCAGTTGTAGAAAAACGCCCAGAAAAGGTTCTGCTTGATATTGCGGATCACCGCCTTACTTAAGCGCACCGCATTGCTTACACCGCCCAATGAGCCGGACATCAGCACCACATCCGCAGATTCCATGGCGATATCCGTTCCTGCACCGATTGCCATTCCCACATTTGCCGTAACAAGGGCAGGTGCATCATTAATACCATCGCCGACCATCAGCACATTTCTTCCCTGCCCCTGCAGATTTTTAATGGCATTTGCCTTTTCGGTGGGCAAAACATCGGAGATTATTTCGTCAATGCCTGCACTTTTCGCAATGGCTTCAGCAGTTTTCCTATTATCTCCGGTAAGCATGACAACTTTCAAATGCAGCTTTTTCATAGCCGCTACAGCCTCGCAGGAATCCGTTTTCAGCACATCCGCAGCCGCAATGGCGCCCAGATAAGTGCCATCCTCTGCACCAAAGTACAGCGGTGTCTTCCCCTCCTGAGAAAGCTGAGGATATTCCGGAACGGCAATCCCCTTTTCTTCCATGAGCCTTGCATTGCCACCATAATAGGTCGTGCCGCTGACCTTTCCTGCCACACCCCGTCCCGGCAGGGTCTCGAAATCTTCCACCGCGGGAATGTCGATGCCCGCTGCCTTTTCAAGAATCGCCTTGGCAAAGGGATGCTCGGAATTCTGCTCCAACGCAGCCGCCACAGACAACAGCTCGTCGGACACAGCAAGAACATCTGTAACCTCCGGCTTGCCGGTGGTCAGCGTGCCGGTCTTATCCAGCACCACTGTATCCACGCTGTGCAGATGCTCCAGGGCTGCGCCGTTTTTGAATAGCACACCCATAGCCGCACCTTTTCCCGTGCCCACCATAATCGCAACCGGTGTGGCAAGACCCAGCGCGCAGGGGCAGGAAATCACCAAAACAGATACCGCAGCATTTAAGGCAAATTCCAAATCCTTGCCCATGACCACCCACAAAATAAGGGTCACCACTGCGATACCCATGACCACCGGAACGAAAACGCCGGCAATTTTATCCGCAAGGCGGGCAATGGGGGCTTTTGAGCCACCAGCCTCTTCCACCATGCGCACGACCTGCTGCAGCGTTGTGTCTTCGCCTACCTTGTCAGCGCGGATTTTCAGGTAACCAGCCGTATTTATCGTGGCTGCCGCCACCGTATCCCCCGGCTGCTTTTCCACCGGTACACTTTCGCCGGTGAGGGCAGACTGATCTACCGATGCGTGTCCCTCTATCACCGTGCCGTCCACAGGGATTTTTCCGCCGCTGCGGACAATAACGACATCTCCAAGACGCACCTGGTCAGCAGGAACTGTCTCTTCTTTGCCGCTTCGCAGCACCGTTGCCGATTCCGGACGCAGATCCATCAGCGCCCGGATCGCGTCGCCAGTCTTGCCTTTCGCCCGGGTCTCAAGGAATTTGCCCAAGGTGATCAGCGTCAGGATCATGGCTGCGGATTCAAAATAAAGGTTTTTGCTGTAAAATGCCACCGTCTGCCAGTCGCCATGCCCCAAAGCATATGCCATGCGGAAAAGCGCCGCCACACCATATATCAGCGATGCCACCGAGCCAACAGCGATCAGCGAATCCATATTGGGGCTGCGGTGCCATAACGCCTTAAAGCCCCGGGTATAATACACCCGGTTAAGATACACCGCAGGCAGCGTCAGCATAAGCTGCAAAAGTGCTGCCACCACCGCATTTTCCTGTCCGTGATACCAGCCGGGCACCGGAAGTCCAACCATATGCCCCATGGTAAAATACATCAAGATCACCAGAAAAACAGCAGAACCGATGATCCGCTTTTTCATCTCCTTCAAGCCGTCATCGGGCTTCTCTGCTGCCACCTTTTTCTGCCCGGCAAGGGCTGCGCCGTAGCCGGCATCGGCGACCGCCTTGATGATTTTCTCGGCTACCGCTTCATTTTGCGTTTCCACCGCCATGGTGCCGCCAAGCAGATTCACCTCTGCATTGTCAACACCCTCTATGGCTTTCGTCACCTTTTCCACCCGGGCGGAGCATGCCGCGCAGGTCATGCCGGTAACGGTAAATTTCAGCTTCATATCCTACTCACCTCACACGTAAATATTGACATTACGATATCTTTATGATACCATTTTACCATGTGATGTAAAAATCGCAAGTATGCACTATTTAGTGCATTAGTACCCTTTTGGAAACCATGGAGGTGCGTATGCAGATCACAGATCACTGCCCCGTGGAAGCCACCTTGGAGCTCATCGGCGGCAAATACAAAGCCATCATCCTTTGGCACCTTTCTGACGGCAAGCTGCGCTTCAACGAGCTGCGCAAGCTGGTTGGCAATGCCACTGCAAAAATGCTGACCCAGCAACTGCGGGAGCTTGAAGCTCAAAAGCTGATCCATCGGGAAGTGTTTCCCATCATTCCGCCAAAGGTAGAGTATTCCCTTACAGAGCTTGGCCGCAGCCTGCTGCCGATCCTTGTCAGCATGCGCGACTGGGGCGCGGAATACATGAAAACAAAAAACCTGGAGACCTGCTGCTTTATGATGAAGCAGGATCCTCTCACCTCTCAAAATTAAAGGAGAAAGAATATGAATATTAAGATTCTGTCCGACAGCACCTGTGACCTTTCCCCCGAGCTTTTGCAAAAGTATGACATTTCCCTTTCCCGTCTGAGTGTCATCAAAGACGGCAAGGAATTTAAAGACGGCGATACCATCCTGCCCGCTGATATTTTCGCCCATGTAGCCGCCGGCGGCGACCTTTGCTCCACCACCGCCTTCAATATCGGCGAATATGCGGCGCACTTTGAAAAGTATGCCTCTGATTATGACGGTGTGATTCAGATCTGCCTGGGCTCCGGCTTTTCTTCTTCCTATCAGAATGCCTGCATTGCAGCCGAGGATTATGACAATGTGCGGGTCATTGATTCCATGAATCTTTCCACCGGTCAGGGTCATGTCGTATTGGAGGCCTGCCGTTTGGCAAAGACCTGCGAGAGCCTTGACGAGATCGTGGAAAAGCTGAATGCTTTTGCCCCCCGTGTAGAGGCCAGCTTCCTGCTGGATCAGCTGAAATACATGGTCAAGGGCGGTCGCTGCTCCGCAGCCGCTGCATTGGGTGCAAACCTTCTGAATCTGAAGCCCTGCATTGAGGTCAGAGACGGCAAGATGAGCGTTGTGAAGAAGTACCGCGGCAGCTATGCCAAGTGCCTTGCAAACTATGTAAAAGATCGCCTTGCCGATCGGGAAGACATCGTCCGGGATGAGCTGTTCCTCACCTACACCCCTGTGGATGACGATTGCCTCAAGGCTGTAAAAGACACCATTGATCAGTACGGCAACTTTAACACCGTTTACGAAACCACCGCAGGCTGCACCGTCTCCTGCCACTGTGGACCCGGCACACTGGGCGTTCTGTTCGTTCGTAAGTAAAACAAAAAGCTGGCGCATTTGCGCCAGCTTTTTTATTACATGGTGTAGTTGTCGAAATAGCCCTGCACAAGGATGATGGGCGTGCCCTTGTCGCCGGAGCCGGAGGTCAGATCGCAAAGCGAGCCGATCAGATCTGTCAAGCGGCGGGGTGTGGTGCCCTGAGAAGCCATAGAGCCAGCCAGATCGCCCTTCTCACGAATCCGCTGGGCGATGGCATCCTTAAGAGCCTGACCGGACAGATCCGCAAAATCGTTATCTGCCAGATACTTCAGCTTCAGCTCATTGGGAGTGCCGATCAAGCCGGGGGTATGGGCAGGAGAAACCACAGGGTCTGCCAGCTCCCAAATCTTACCCACGGGATCCTTGAAAGCACCGTCGCCGTAAACCATAACCTCGATGCACTTTCCGGTCTTCTCCAGCAGCTGCTTCTGAATGTCCATCACGAGACCGTCACACTGTCTGGGGAACAGCTTGACAGTTGCTTCCGTTGCCTTGTTGGAGCCCAGCAGACCATACTGCTCATTGCAGCCGCTGCCGTCCACGGGCGCGTTGAGAATATCGTCAAGACCGCACACGCGCTCGCCGCCGTTTGCCAGCAAAATGCGATGGGTGCGCTTACGGGTATGAATGTCGCAATGCAGCACATTTTTCGTGTAATCCAGAATCACACGGGGGTTGTTTGCAAAGATGATCTCTGCCTCAGCGCCCTCTTCCCGGATCAGATCGCCGTAGTACTTAACATAGTCCACCAGCGTAAACGGGTGCAGATTCTCACCAAAGAGCTCACGGTACTTCGTCTCATCCAGTACATCGCTGTAGGGATTCACGCCAGCCTCGTCCAGCTTGTCAAGAGATACCAGCTCATTGCCCACTTCATCAGAAGGATAGCTCAGCATCAGCACGATCTTCTTGGCAGCCCGGGCAATACCCCGCAGACAGATGGCAAAACGGTTGCGGGACAGTATGGGGAAGATCACACCGATGGTATCGCTTCCCAGCTTTGCCTGCACATCCTTGCAGATCGCATTAACGGATGCATAGTTGCCCTGCGCACGAGCCACAACGGATTCTGTAACAGCAACCACATCTCTGTCATTGAGAGCAAAACCTTCACAATTGGCAGCATCGATAACGCTGTCAACAACGATCTTTGCAAGGTCATCACCCTCGCGGATAATGGGGCAGCGAATGCCTCTGGAAGTAGTTCCGACTTTTCTTTCCATATGGATACCTCATTTCCCAAGCGTCACCATACAAAGCAACACCCGGCTAGAATAAAAAACGACATAAATGTTATACAGCAAATCGCTGCATTTTTCAACAAAAATTTTTGATTTTTTCCCGGATTCAAGAAAATTGTAAACCTTCACAAACTTTTCCCGCCACAGTGATCCATATTCGTAACGCTATTTTTTGAAAAGTGATAGACATTTATTCTACGATATGATAAAATAATTGAAATGCCCGGACAAAACTGTCCGGTTTTACTTTTATTTGGAGCGTTTTCTATGGAGTCGTACAACTATTCTTCAGAAGAATTTGAAAATGCATATACCTATTTCTGCAACGACCTTGGCTGCACCTGGACAAAAGAAAAAACCCGTTTTCGTCTTTGGGCGCCCACTGCAGACTCTGTCACTGTAAATCTCTACAAGACCGGTCATGAAGCGGATTTGATTGCAAAAATCCCCATGAAATCGGATATCTGCGGCACATGGGTTGCAGATGCCCGGGGAGATCTTAACGGTGTCTACTATACATATTCCGTAAAATTTGGCGACAAATACGAGGAAGCCTGCGATCCTTACGCCCGCACCACAGGCATAAACGGCAAAAGAGCCATGGTCATAGACCTTTCTGCCACCGATCCCGACGGGTGGGATGCTGACCGCGACCCTCATGCCGGCAGTCCCATTACCGATGCCATTATCTATGAACTGCACGTGCGGGATCTATCCATGGACGAAAGCTCCGGAATCGTGAACAAGGGGAAATTTCTCGGTCTGATTGAGCCGGACACCAAGACAGCCGCCGGCATCCCCACCGGACTTTCCCATATGAAAGCGCTGGGTATCACCCACCTGCACATTCTTCCCATGTATGACTACGGCTCTGTGGACGAAAAAGATCCCAGCCAGTTTAACTGGGGCTATGACCCGGAAAATTTCAATGTGCCCGAGGGCTCTTATTCTACTGACCCATATAACGGTGCTGTGCGTGTCAAAGAGCTGAAGCAAATGGTCAAAGGTCTGCATAAGAGCGGCATCAGCGTTGTTATGGATGTGGTGTATAACCACGTTTATCACAAAGACGATTTCTGCTTCAACCGAATCGTTCCCGGCTATTTTTCCCGCCCCGATTCCAACGGCTCTTTCTGCGGAAACGACACCGCCACCGAGCGCAGCATGGTCAGAAAGTATATCGTTGACTCCGTGAAATACTGGGCAGAGGAATACCATATTGACGGTTTCCGTTTTGATTTGGTGGGGCTTATAGATGTGAAGACCATTCAGGAGGTTATGGATGCAGTACACGCAGCGCACCCCAATGTGATCTTCTACGGCGAGGGCTGGACTATGCCCACCGTCCCAACAAAAGACGTTCCCCTTACCATCCAAGGCAATGCCCATATGGTGCCCGGATTCGGCTTTTTCAGCGACAACTTCCGGGATATGCTCCGTGGAACTGTGTTGGAGGAGAATGCCATTGGCTTTGTTTCCGGTTTGCAAGGCGCAGAAAAGCAGGTCGAAAACTGCTATATGGCGCGAAACGGCTGGTCAAATGAGCCCTCTCAATCCATTCAATACGGCTCCTGCCATGATAACCGCACCCTTTTTGATCAGCTGCGCATTACCGCGCCCCACCGGGATGCCTTCTCCATGAATAAGCTCAGCGCAGCACTGACGCTGAGTGCCCAGGGCGTCCCCTTCTTCCAAGCCGGTGAAGAATTCCTGCGCACCAAGCGAGGCTGCGACAACAGCTACAATCATCCGGACGTTATCAACAGCTTAAAATGGGATTGCCTGCAGCAGCCGGAATATGCCGATATGCTGGATTACTACAAAGGACTTATCGCCTTAAGAAAAGCATATCCCTGCCTGCGGCTTCCCACCGCAAAGCAAATTCGTGAAAATGTTCAGCTTTTACCCACCGGAAAGGCAAACACCGTTGCTTTTTTGATTCGGGGCGAGAAGACACTGCTATCTTGTTTTAACGCAAACGACACTGCCGTTGATTTTACTCTGCCCCAGGGAAACTGGCATGTACTTGTCAACGGTGAAAAAGCCGGAACGAAGGTTCTGCAAACCCTCAGCGGACGCATTTGTATCCCCCCTATCAGCCCGCTGATTCTCCTGCAGGGGCAGTAATTTCTCTGCTTGTATTTTTCGCACCGTATGCTATACTGATTTCATAAACGTTCCGGAGGATAGTATGGAGTATTCTAAGATTTTGGACTTGGCCTGCGACATTGGCTATGAGCTTGCCATGTGCGGTGCAGAAACCTTCCGTGTGGAAGAAAGCATCAATTTAATACTCCGCGCTTATGACATCGAGCCGGAGGTCTTTGTGATCCCCAGCTGCATGCATATCAGCATTGAGCCGGTCATCGGCCGTCCTCTGACCCGGATGCGCCGCATTGGCGACCACGGCAATGACTTAGATGGTGTGGAGCGTTTTTCCGGCTTAAGCCGCCGGATCTGTGCAGAGCATCCAGCGCCGGAAATCGCCCGGCAATGGCTGGAGGAAACACGCAGCCAGCGCAGATCCTACTGCGTTCCCATGTACTTTTTGTGCCACTTTTTCAGCGCATTCGGCTTTGCCATGCTCTTTGGCGGCACTTTAGCCGACGCACTATGCTCCGGTGTATGCTGCTTGTCTGTGGCAGCGGTTAACAAGCTTTTCAGCCGCTTTGGCACAAATCAATTTTTCCAGACCTTGGCTGCAGCATTCCCTATGGCGCTGATGGCTTATGCTTTCGGTGCAATGGGCTTGGCAGATAACCCCGACTGTGTCACCATCGGTTCCCTTATGATGCTGGTGCCGGGTCTTCTGATCACCAATGCCATGCGCGACATTATCTACGGTGACACAAATTCCGGTATCAACCGGCTGGTGCAGGTGCTGCTGATCGCGGCAGCCATCGCCTTGGGCACAGCCGCCGCATGGAATCTGGCAAGCGCTATGTGGGGTGTACCCACCGGAAGCGGCACAGTAACCTATTCCCTCCCCTGGCAGTGTGTGCACAGTTTCTTTGGCTGCCTTGGCTTTTCCATCTTGTTTAACATTCAGCCCCCCGGATCCCTTCTTTGCGTGCTGGGTGGCATCCTTTCCTGGGCAACCTACGGTCTTTCCTTGCGTTTTGGCTGTGATGACCTTACGGCATACTTTCTTGCCGGTGTGGTATCCGCTGCCTACGCAGAAATTATGGCAAGAATCCGTAAATATCCTGCCATTTCCTACCTGGTGATCTCCATCGTGCCTCTGATTCCCGGGGCAGGTGTTTACTACACCATGAATCATGCCGTACAGGGCAATATGGATCTTTTTGCAAGCACCGGCATGCACACGGGTGCCATTGCAGCGCTGCTGGCTGTAGGTATTCTTCTGGTGTCCACTACTGTGCGGCTGATAACTGTATGGCAGCGCAAGAGAAAGGCGGCATAAGCTATGGAAAAGAGAGAGAAACTCTATCAGCAATACCTTTCCATTCTGGAAGAAGAGCTGCAGCCCGCCATGGGCTGCACGGAACCCATCGCCCTTGCTTATGCCGGCGCAAAAGCAAGACAGGTTTTGGGAGCCATTCCTGATGAGGTAACGGTAAAGGTCAGCGGCAATATTATCAAAAATGTAAAGAGCGTCATCGTACCCAACACCGGTGGACTTCACGGCATTGGACCTGCGGTCTGCGCAGGCATCATTGCCGGCGATGCAGACAAGGTACTGGAGGTCATCAGCAGCATTTCCGTAGAAAAGCAGAAGGAACTGCGTGCATTTCTGGATACTGTTCAGCTTAAAATTGGACCGGCAGATTCCTGCCTGGTGTTTGATATCGACATCACCTTGCGCAAAGGCGCGGATGAGGTACAGCTGCGAATCATCAACCACCACACCAACATTGTCCTCATTCGCAAAAATGACCGCATTCTGCTGGAGCATCCGGTGGCAGAGTCCTCTGAAGACCAGCTGACGGATAAGTCCTGCCTTAGTATCGAAAAAATCGTGGACTTTATCGACAGCCTGGATGTCAATGACATAAGGGCACTTGTGGGCAGACAAATCGAATACAACATGGCCATCGCCAAAGAGGGTCTTAAAAACAACTGGGGCGCAAATGTAGGCTCTGTGATTCTGAACCGGCAGGGTCAGCTCCTCAGCAAGCAGGCTGCCGCTTACGCGGCTGCAGGCTCCGATGCCCGCATGAGCGGCTGTGAAATGCCGGTAATCATCCTTTCCGGCTCCGGAAACCAAGGCATCACTGCCAGTGTTCCCGTTGTGGTATATGCGCAGGCAATGGGCGCATCTGAAGAAGATTTGCTGAAGGCTGTTGCCTTAAGTGACCTTGTAACCGTCCACCAAAAAGCCGGCATTGGCAGACTCAGCGCCTATTGCGGCGCCATCAGCGCCGGCTGCGGCGCAGGTGCAGGCATTGCCTACTTAAATGGCGGCAAATTCCATGCCGTTGCCCATACCGTTGTCAACGCCATCGCCATCTTATCCGGCACCATTTGCGACGGTGCCAAGCCCTCCTGTGCAGCCAAAATCGCTGCTGCCGTGGATGCCGGCATCTTAGGCTGGGAAATGTATTTGGAGCATCAGCAATTCTACGGCGGTGACGGCATCGTCACCAAGGGTGTGGACAAAACCGTTACCAATGTTGGTCGCCTTGCCCGGGAGGGCATGCGGGAAACCGACAAAACCATTCTGCAGATCATGCTGGACGAATAACTTTCAGCGCACCGCCAAACCGGTGCGCTGAACGCATATTGTATGGATATTGGCAAAACTGGTTATGCTATCCAGGACCAAATCTTTGGAGGTTATGATAATGAAAAAGTTTCTCGCATTTTTGCTGGCTGCACTTATGGTTTTCTCCATGACCGCCTGCGCGCCATCCATGAACGAAACCACCGCACCCAGCACCACTCCCGCAACCACTCCTACCCAGCCTTCTACCCAAAGCACCACCGTTCCTGCCAATGATAATCAAAACGGCAACACCCAGATTCTTTCCGCAATTTGGGACAGCTATAAAGAGGAAGACCGGTTTGCTGCATACGGCGGCGCGGTTGAAAACTCTGTTGCAGATGCCCCCGGAGCGCTGGATCTCAGTAACACCGAAGAGATCACCGGTCGTTATCTGCTGCCGGAGGATCAGCTTGCCAATGTTGCAGAAGCGGCTTCTCTTGTTCACATGATGAACAACAACATTTTCACAGCTGCTGTGTTTGGCTTGAAGGACGGTGCAGACATGCAGGCTATTGCCGAAGCGCTGTTTGACAATGTCATGAACAATCAGTGGGTCTGCGGTCAGCCTGATAAGCTGGTGCTTGCCGACATGGGCGGCAATCAGCTTCTCATGGCATTCGGCAGCAATGAGGCTATGGAAGTATTTAAAACCAACATGACCGGCGCTTACGCAGATGCAAAGATTCTTTACGAAGAAACCATCGTAGCATAACGGTGCAGCCCTTCGGGGCTGCATTTCCTACATTTTATTTTTCGAGGAACGCCTATGTTATTTTCCGGTATTCCCTTTCTTTACTACTTCATTCCGGTAGTCATACTGCTGTATTTTCTCATCCCAGGCAAGCTGCGAAATGCGTTTTTGCTGCTGGCAAGTTTGCTTTTTTATGCTTGGGGTGAGCCAAAATATGTGGTACTGATGGTTGCGACCATTCTTGCTTTTTGGGGCTTTGGTCTGATCATCGAAAAAAGCAGCCGCAAAAAGCTGTGGCTTACTGTGTCCATCGTGGCAGGTGCTGCCGCGCTGGTGCTTTTCAAATATGCAGATTTTGCCGTAGAAAACTGGAACGCTCTTACCGGTATGAGCGTGCCGCTACTAAAGCTGGCGCTGCCCATCGGTATCAGTTTTTATACATTCCAGTGCATCAGCTATGCCATTGATGTTTACCGGGGCGAAACCAAGGCACAGAAGAATCTGATTTCCTTCGGCGCATATGTGGCACTTTTCCCCCAGCTGATTGCAGGTCCGATCGTGCGGTATGTGGATATCGCCGAGGATTTGGAGGACCACAAAACCTCCTGGGAAGCCTTTTCTGACGGACTGTTTCTGTTTTTGGTAGGTCTGGGCAAAAAAGTGCTGCTTGCCAACCCCATTGGGGAGCTGACGGAAATTTTCCGGGCATCCGGCGCACCTTCGGTGCTTTTCTACTGGCTGTATGCCATCGCCTTTACGCTGCACATCTATTTCGATTTTTCCGGCTACAGCGATATGGCAATCGGCTTGGGCAGGATCTTCGGCTTCCGTTTCCCCCGGAATTTCAACTATCCCTATATTTCTGAAAGCATTACAGAGTTTTGGCGGCGCTGGCATATGACCTTAAGCTACTGGTTCCGGGATTATGTGTATATTCCCCTCGGCGGCAACCGGGTCAGCAAGCTGCGTTGGGTATTCAACATTTTCGTGGTTTGGATGCTCACAGGACTTTGGCACGGTGCAAGCTGGAATTTTGTGCTGTGGGGACTGATGTTCGCAGTATTGTTGTTAATCGAAAAATGGGTGCCTTTGCTTAAAAAGCTGCCCAAGCTACTGCGCCACAGTTATGTGATGCTGCTGGTGATTATCAGCTTCGTCCTGTTCAATGCGAGTTCTCTTGCCCAGGCGGGGCAGGATATTTCCGGCATGTTCGGTTTTCTTGCTGTGCCGGCGGTAAATGCAGAATCCCTATATTATCTGCGCAGCTATCTTCCGCTGTTTTTGATTGGCATTGTGGGCGCAACACCTCTGGTGCGCAATGCTGCCCTGCGGCTGCAAAAGAAGGACTGGTCCTGGGTGGTGCAGACCGCCATTGCAGCGCTTTTGCTGCTGCTTTGCACCGCGTATCTTGTGGACGGGTCATTTAACCCCTTCCAGTATTTCCGGTTTTAGGAGGCTGCCATGGAATACAAAAAACGCAATATCTTCGGCATGGCAGCCGTTGCCGGGCTTTGGCTTTTGCTGACCGTCTTTGCATGGTTTCGCTCTCCCGATGCTTACTCCGTGGCGGAGCGGCGGGAGCTGGAGCAGTTTCCGGAAATCACAACGCAAACGCTTTTAAACGGCAAGTTCATGACCGAATTTGACAGCTATACCTTGGATCAGTTCCCTCTGCGGGACGGTTTTCGCAGCTTAAAAGCCCAATTTCATTACAACATCCTGCGCCAAAAAGATAATAACAAGATTTATCTTGCCCAAGGTCATGCCGCCAAACTGGAATATCCATTAAACGAAAAATCTGTAGACCACGCACTATCTGTCTTCGGAAAAATCAACACCAAGTATCTGCAAGGCAGCAACATCTATTACTGCGTCGTTCCGGACAAGGGCTATTATCTTGCCGAAAGCAACGGCTATCCGGCTATGGACTATGCCGCACTTTTCGAAAAGATGAAAGCCGGCATGCCCTATGCCACCCAAATTGATCTAACGGGCACTTTGGACATTGACGATTACTACCGCACCGATACCCACTGGCGGCAGGAAGCGCTGATTCCGGCGGCCCAAAAGCTGTGCAACGCCATGGGGGTTACGCAACCCAATGCCGAAAGCTTCACCCCCACTGCGGCGGATGTACCCTTTTACGGAGTGTATCACGGGCAGGCAGCTCTGCCGCTGGAGCCGGACACCTTGTACACCATGGAAAGCAGTTTGCTTGCAAGCTGCAAAGTCTTCAACTACGAAACAAACAAGTACAGCAGCGTCTATGATGAAAGCAAGCTGGAAAGCGACGATCTGTACGAGGTTTATCTTTCCGGTCCGGTTTCCTTGCTGACCATTGAAAATCCAAATGCAACCACCGACCGGGAGCTGATCCTCTTCCGGGATTCCTTTGGCAGTTCCATGGCGCCACTTCTGGCGCAGGGCTACAAAACGATCACGCTTGTGGATATCCGGTATATATCCAGTGCCATGCTGGATCGTTTCATCGACTTTCACGGTCAGGATGTGCTGTTTCTTTACAGCACCATCGTGCTGGGCAGCAGCAGTCAGCTGCAATAAAAAAGCGCGTCTTACGACGCGCTTTTATTATTTGTCAGATTTTGAATCCAAAAATCACTTCTCAGCAGCAGCCAACCCATGACGCATTTCAGCACCTCCGTAGAAAGGCACAGCCCATACAGCGGCACGATAGGCATTGCGGTAAAGCGACTTAAAATATAAGCCACCGGCACACTGACAAGCCACATAAAGCCCGCATCAAACAAAAATGTGATCCAGCTTTTTCCGCCTGCGCGAATGGCAAAGTAGGTCACCTGAATGTAGCCGTGGAACGGCATTGCCAACGCGACCACACAGATGAGCTTTGCTGCCAAACTGCGCACCTGAGGCGTGGTGTTGTAGATTTGAGGAAACACGCCGGAAAGGGCGATGGTAAGCCCTGCAAACACGATACAAAAAGCAATTGTAAGCGCCGTAATTTTCCGGTTGGTGTCCCGCACCTGCTGGGTCGGTCTGTTTGCGCCCATCATCTGACCGATGATAATTGCGGTCACACTGCCCATGGACAAAAACACCACGCTGGTCAGATTCCGAAGGGTGGAATTGATATTCATCGCTGCCACCACATCCAGCCCCCGCAGGGAATAGCACTGATTCAGCATCGCCAACGAACTGGAAAAGAGAAATTCATTGATCAGCAGCGGCATGCCCTTTTTGAATATTTCCACCAGCAGCCATTTGGGCACATACATAGACCGGAAAGCGCCCTTGATAAACGGATGCTCCGCGCTGTGGCGGTGGGTCCAGATCATGACGATGGCAAGCTCCACATACCGGGAGATCACTGTTGCCAAAGCCGCGCCTCTTGCGCCCATGGCAGGCAGCCCCAAATGTCCGAAAATCAGCACAAAATTCAGCACCAGATTCACAAACACCGCCACAATACCCGCAACCATAGGCATCATAGTCTGTCCGGTTTCCCGCAGCGTGCCGGAATAAACCATGGCAACCGCAAACGGCAGCAAGCCAAGCAGCATGATGTCTAAGTATTCCCGTCCAAAGGCAAGGGTCTGCTGAATATCCTGAGGGCTTCCCTCGCCTTGCAGGAAAAGGCTGATCAGCGGTGTGCCGGCAAACCAAAAGATCGCCATGCCGCCCAGTCCCAGCACCAAACTGGAAAGGAATTTGAACCGGAAGGACTGGCGGATGCCCTCATGGTCATTGTCACCGTAAAACTGGGAGGTAAAAATACCCGCGCCGGAAACGCCGCCAAACATGGCGATGTTGAACACAAGGATCAGCTGGTTGGCAATGGACACGCCGCTCATTTCCAGCGTGCCGATCTGCCCGACCATGATATTATCCAACAGCGACACAAAATTCGTGATGGCATTTTGAATGATAATGGGAATGGCAACCGCCGCAACATGGCGGTAAAAGCTGCGATCTCCAATGTATCTTTTTAACATCTCAGCAGTTAGATCTCCTTGCCGCCCATAAATACCCGCTTACCGGTATAGTCGCTGCGGCAAATGATAAAGTCAGCATACTTGCCGGTGGAAATGCTGCCAACCTTATCCTGCGCGCCCAAAGCGCAGGCAGGATTGAAGCTTGCTGCGCGAACAGCGTCGGCTTCCTCGATGCCGAACAAAATGGCATTTTTCATGCATTCAAACAGATTGGTAGCAGCGCCGGCGATGGTTCCGTCAGCCAGTTTGGCAATGCCGTCCTTCAAATAGACCTGCTGACCGCCCAGCTCATACTGACCCTCCGGCATACCGCAGCAGCGCAGCGCATCGGAAACCAGCACCATCCGCGCACCGCCAAAGATAGCGAATGCCAGCCGCACAGAGGCAGGATGGATGTGCATACCGTCGCAGATGATCTCCGCACGGACATGGGGATTTTCCGACGCAGCCGGAATCACACCGGGCTTGCGGTGGTGAATGCCGGGCATGCAGTTATACATATGGGTCAAATGGGTAGCGCCCCGGGAGAAAGCCTCTTTGGCATCTTCATAGCCGGAATCGGTGTGGGCAACGGAAACCGTGCACAGCTTACTTGCCTTTTCCACGAATTCCGCAGCACCTGGCAGCTCCGGTGCCACATCCACGATCCGCACAAGACCACCACAGCCGTCATACAGCTTTTTGAAGCCCTCGTAGTCGGGAGCTTTCAAGTAAGCGCCATTTTGCGCGCCCTTGCGGGACTCTGCAAAGTAAGGGCCTTCCATCTGGATGCCCATCAGCCGGGAGCAGCCCTCAGGGGCTTCGTCGACCAGCTTCCGTGCTGTGGCAAATGCCTTTTCCAGCACATCGTAAGGCAGGGTCATGGAAGCAGGTGCAAAGGATGTAACACCGCTTTCGGCAAGATAGGCTGCCATTTTCTTAAGACCTTCATAATCGCCGTCAGAAAAATCGGCGCCGGAATTGCCGTGGTTATGGACATCGATAAGACCCGGGATGACCGTTGCACCCTCCAAATCAACTGCATCCTCCGGCACTTCTTCGGGAAGGATCTGACCAAACTTGCCGTCCTTCACCTCAAATGCGCCCTTGTGGAATTTAAAATCAGAGCAAAAAATTCTGGCATTTTTGTAAAACATACTTTTCTCCTTACTTGCGGATCTGGGGCAGGCTGGCAGCCGCCACAGACTGACCGACACGACGGGTCTTCTCATCCGGCAGCATGACCTGCACATAGCTGCTCAGCTCCGGGAATTCTTCCTTCAGTACCTGCTGGCAGGTAGCCAAAATGGTGTCGCCGCCCTTGCCGGACATCACTCTGCCCAGCACCATCAGCCGCTTGATATCATAGAACTTGGAATACTGCTGCAGGGCATAAGCAAGGTACACACCGATATCCTTAAACACCTTCTGCGCGCGCTCGTCGTCCTGCTCCATCAGTGCCTGCACTACCTTCAGCTTTTCAGCAGGGGTCAGGCTTTCGTCGATCTCAATACCTGCCCGAGGTGCCAGCTTGATAACGGCATCCTGGGAGAAATACTTGCAGCCCACACCAAAATCCGTAGACCACTCGTCCTGCATGGCATCTTCGTTCAAGTCAACCGGTGCAAAAGCCAGCTCAGAAATCCAGCCCAGCACATTCTTATCCTTATCCACATAGCCCACAGCTTCGGATGTGCCCATGGCAAGGCCCATAATAGAGCCGCAATCCATACCCATCGCGCCTGCGAGGGCAGACACATCGCCGTCGTTCGCTACAACGATGGGCACATCGCCGATGGCGGCAGCAGCCCGGTCGAACACAGTCTTCACTTCATCCCAGCGCTCTCTGGGCACGCAGTAGAAAATACTGGAGATCATGGGCGCATTGCCGATAAACACACCGGCAGAGGACACGCCGATGCCGTCCACTCTGGGCATTTTGGATGCTGCGGTGCGGAAAGAATCCAGAATACCCTCGTACTGATAAGTAGGATCAGGGTTCTTCTTGGGATGCCAAACCACCTCTTCGGAGTAAACCACCTCGCCGTCGATAACGGCAGATACCTTGCGGTCAGAGCCGCCGGCATCAAAACCGATACGGCAGCCGTCAGTATGACCGCCAATGGGCTTAGGAGCCTCATTTGCAGCAGGGCAAGCTTCCAATGCGCAGTCTACGATTTCCAAAGGACGCTCGTAAAGCTTCTGGAAGAAATCATAGTCAAATGCCCGCTCACCCTCGGGGCTGTAAGCCTTCTGCAGACGCTTGGCAAGCTCGCTGCAGCCGCAGACATAGACCTTAAAGCCGCCGATTGACCACAGCAGGAATTTCACATACCGCTCAATGTAGCGGTAGTCTGCTTCTGCCATGTCCGCCGTGCCGTGGATAAAGGTATTGCGCACGGAAATGCTGCCTTCATTGCGTTCGACTGCAATGGAAACGCTTTTCTTCGCACCCTCCTGATAGGCATCTGCCCAAATGCCGAAGGGAATAAAGCCGGGATCCAGCTCCGGCACATTTTTCATGGAATAAGTAACGCCCAAATACTTCATATGCTTTTCTCCTTTATTTGGTAATCCGCGCAGCAAAAGCGCAATTTATCTATAGTTTATCTTACCATACCCCAAGCGCAAAAGCAATGTGTATCTTTTATCCTTTTCAACTTGGTTTTGTTTAAAAACATTGACGAAAATCACTTGCTATTTGGTTTTCGATGGAGTATACTAACAGGGTATGATGCTTAAAGAAAGAGGCGGTATATCATGGCGAAGATGGGATTTGACAACGATAAATATCTGCAGCTGCAGTCAGAGCATATTCGCCAGCGGCTTAGCTCCTTCGGCGGCAAGCTGTATCTGGAGTTTGGCGGCAAGCTGTATGACGATTATCACGCTTCCCGGGTACTTCCCGGCTTCCATCCGGACAGCAAGCTGAAAATGCTGCTGCAGCTGAAAGACCAGGTGGAAATGGTCATCGCTATCAACGCCGCAGACATCGAAAAAAACAAGATTCGTGGCGACTTGGGTATCACCTACGATTCCGATGTGATCCGCCTCATCGACATTTTCCGCGGTCTTGGTCTGTACGTATCCAGCGTTGTGCTGACCCGCTTCAATGAGCAGGCTGCTGCCAAGGCATTCCAGTCCCGTCTGGAGGGCATGGGCATCAAGGTCTATCACCATTATGATATTCAGGGCTACCCCTCTAACATTTCCCATGTGGTCAGCGATGCCGGTTACGGACGCAACGACTACATTGAAACCACCAGAGAGCTTGTTGTTGTGACGGCTCCCGGTCCCGGCAGCGGCAAGCTGGCAACGTGCCTGAGCCAGCTGTATCATGAGCACAAGCGGGGCACTACCGCAGGCTATGCCAAATTTGAAACCTTCCCCGTTTGGAATCTTTCCCTCAATCACCCCGTTAATTTGGCTTACGAGGCAGCTACCGCTGACCTCAGCGATGTGAATATGATCGACCCCTTCCATCTGGAAGCTTACGGCACCACCACCGTCAATTATAACCGGGATGTGGAAGCTTTCCCGGTACTTGTGACCATGTTTGAAAAGATTTTGGGCACTTGCCCCTACAAATCCCCCACAGATATGGGTGTTAACATGGTGGGTAACTGCATCATTGACGATGAAGCTACCAGGGAAGCCTCCCGGCAGGAGATCGTTCGGCGCTACTATGCCGCCCTTTGCGATCAGAAGCAGGGCAAGGCATCTGAGGATGTGGTGCGCAAGCTGGAGCTTTTGATGAAAAAGGCGGGCGTGGACGCATCCTGCCGCCGTGTGGTTGCCTATGCCCTTGAAAAAGCGGACGAAACCGGTCGCCCCGCTGCGGCTATGGAGCTGCCGGACGGACGGATCGTTACCGGTAAGACCTCCAAGCTGCTGGGGGCATCTTCTGCGCTGCTGCTCAATGCGCTGAAGGCGCTGGCAGATATGCCGGACGAGCTGCACCTGATCTCTCCCCTTGCCATCGACCCCATTCAGCACTTAAAGGTAGATCACCTTGGCAACCGTAATCCCCGGCTGCACACCGATGAAACGCTGATTGCCCTTTCCATCAGCGCCGCCACCGACCCCACAGCAGAGCTTGCTATGGAGCAGCTGAGCAAGCTGCGGGGCTGTGATGTCCACTCCTCTGTAATTTTGTCCGCGGTGGACGAAAAGACATTTAAGCGGCTGGGTGTCAACCTGACCTGCGAGCCGCGATACAAGGGCTGATATGGAAACTGTAAATATCAAAGTCATCGCCCGGATGAAAAGCGATTTCCCTACTAAATTCGGCATCCCGCGGCAAAGCGGCTTGGTGCAGGAGCTTCGCTCCACCATCGTTTTTGAGCCTGAATACCGCAACGCTGACGCGCTGCGGGGTATTGAGGGATATTCCCATCTGTGGCTGATTTGGCAGTTTAGCGAAGCTGTGCGGGAAGACTGGTCTCCCACCGTGCGCCCGCCCCGTTTGGGCGGCAATACCCGCATGGGTGTGTTCGCCACCCGTTCCCCTTTCCGCCCTAACTCACTGGGGTTGTCCAGCGTAACGCTTTTGGGTGTGGAGCAGACAGCGGAATACGGCACAGTGCTCCATGTGGGCGGCGCAGATTTGATGGACGGCACGCCGATTTTCGACATCAAGCCTTACATTCCCTATGGTGATTGCCATCCGGAGGCAACCGGCGGCTTCACCGATACGGCAGGAGAATTTTTGCTTGCGGTAAATTTTCCGGCAGATTTGCTTGCCAAGCTTCCGGAAGACAAGCAGAAAGCTGCGATCGGTGTTCTTTCTCACGATCCCCGCCCCTCTTATCAGCGGTCAGCGGATCGGGTCTACGGCATAAGCTTTGCCGGATATGATATCCGGTTCACTGTAAAAGAAGACAAGCTTACTGTTGAGGCTGTTGAAGCATTATAAACCCCCCGGGGGCTATGGCCCCCGGGGGTTCTTTTTTTGGGGGTTTCTTCGGAATCCAAATTTC
>JAZQHM010000078.1:0-11793 GCA_045540575.1 Faecousia sp.
GTTGGTAGAAATGGCAATGGGAATCGTATAAAGAGAAATAACACTATAAGAGAGCAATGAATAAATTATCCGATGCGAGTTACACGGTATTATAAACTACAATTTATCGAATTGTTTTGTGTCGACATCTAAATCGGTGCAACTTGCCAGATAAGAAAAACAGTCGCCGTGAGGTGGCTGTTTTTTCTCATCTAAGTAAGCAGCAAGCCGGAGGGTCTCCTTGACAAAAAATGGATGCCTTGATATAATCAACGCGCTTTGCCTGCGGCAAAGGAATTTGTGACAAACGGAGAGTTTTTATGAAAAAGTATGTTATATTTCTGCTGCTGATCGCCATGTTTAGCATGGTTGCTTGCTCCAACGGTGAAACCGCAGAAAATTTGGGCGCAAATGCAGATAAACCTGGCGTCGGCGGCATTACTACAACCACGGAAGCCACCACGGAAGACCCCCATGCGGGTTGGACATGGCTGATTGGGGAAGTTTACATTCCGGATCTTCCCTTTGCGGATTGGGAAGGTCAGAACCAGGACAACATCAGCTTATACACGGTCTTTATTGAATCCAAGGATTCTGCCAAATTCCATGCATATGCCAAGTCCTTGGCAGACTTTGGCTATAAGCTGGAGCAGACCGAGAGCTATTATTACACCGGCACCGATCCCGAGGGAAGAAAAATCAGTTTGTCCGATCCGGGCAACGGATTCATGGAGATCAATATTTTCTACAATTCGAACTGATTCCGCAAAAGCGGAGTTTCTGCGATACTTAAAATGACCCCAAAAGTCAGAAGTGTTTCTCTGATTTTTGGGGTCATTTTGCATTTCTGCACGTCCGGTTTTATCCTGCAACCTGAACTTTCACAGGCTATTTTTTCTTGTCAAATAGCACGATATAAACCATGAATAACAAAGAATTTTTGGGGGATATATACTTGCTTTCTGCGAGCGGCAGAGTTATACTATAAGGTGATACTGGGGGCGTATGCCCTTGTAACAATTTGAAGGAGGAATCGGCATGAAAAGAGCCCTTCGCAGGGCATATAACGCGGTGACCACAGCCCTTATATGTTGCGTGGTTTTGCTGGCAATTTTGCTGGCTGGTGTGCGGCTTGTCGGACTGACGCCTTACACGGTGCTTTCCGGCTCTATGGAACCGGAATATCCCGTCGGTTCCCTTCTTTACATACAAGAGGTTGACCCTCAAACTTTGCAGGTCAATGACCCGGTGACCTATCGGATGCCCGATGGCGCGGTGGTTACCCACAGGATCATCGAGGTGCTGGAGGATATGCCTGAGGGACGCTGTTTCCGCACCAAGGGCGATGCCAACGACACGGCAGATGGCATTTTGGAGCCTTATCGGGTGGTTGGGAAGCCGGTGTTTATGATTCCGCTGCTTGGGTATGTTTCCTGGTTTGTGCAGCATCCGCCGGGGAGCTATGTGGCGATTGCCGGCTGCGCGCTGCTGTTTATTCTGTCAATGCTGACAGATGCGTTCTTTCCCAAGTCAAAAGAAAGGGAAAATCCTGCTGACGAAGCAGTTTAATATATAAATACATTTTTCTGCAAGGAGGAAAAATTTATGAAAACGAAAATTTTAAAATCCATGCTGCTGGTTGCAGCCGCCATTGTTTTGGTGATCGCATCTGTGCTGGGCACAATGGCATACCTGACCTCTTCTTCCGCAGTTTCCAACGTGTTTACCGTTGGTGAAGTTAAGCTGCAGATGTTCGAGACAAAGGTTAAGCCTGATGGCACCCCCGATGAGATAGTCGCCCCCGGCGGAATGAAGACAGCTGATACAAACAGCTATCATCTGATCCCCGGCACTACCTATACTAAGGACCCCACCATCTATGTGGATGGCTCCAGCGTGCCTTCTTATCTGTTTGTCCGCGTGCGTAACGATATCAAGGCTTTGGAGTATGATGATGCACATGATGACCCCGATCGCCCCACCATCGTTGAGCAGATGCGCGAACTTGGCTGGCTTGAGATCGAGCGCGCCGCTACCAATGTGGATGCTGTGTTTGTCTATGTTGGCAAGCCTGTTGCAGCAGGTGTAACGCTGGAAGATTTTGTGAATAGTGGCGAGAAGGTCCCCCATGTAGGCGGTAGCGGTAGCCGTGAGGACTACGATGTATTCCACGAGTTCTCCATTCGCTCCGGAACAGATGTCAGCGGCATGCTGCCTGCTTACGGCGGTGCCCGTGTTGCCATCGTTGCATATGCAATCCAGACGATTATTGAAGACTACAGCGACCCTGCGGAGGTAGGAACTGCTGAAGCGGTCAGAGCTGCTTGGGAGTACATTAAGCAAGAGCTGCCCTTCGTGGTGTAAGATTTTATAAAATGACTTAGAAAGGAGGATGCGATTTGAAAAAGACGATCATCGCGGTGGCGGCTGCCATTCTTATCTTAATAGCAAGCGTTGGAGCGACGATGGCTTATATAGTCGCGTCCTCCAACTCGGTCATAAATACCTTTACGGTGGGACATGTTCAGCTGAGCTTAACAGAAACTACCGGCGATACCTATCAGTTGATCCCCGGTACTTCGCCGGCAAAAGACCCGGTGCTGACGGTCATTGCCGGAAGCGAAGCTTGCTGGCTATTCTTCAAAGTAGAAAAGACGGCGGAATTTGACAATTATGTGACATTTTCCGTGGCAGACGGCTGGCAGCCTCTTGAGGGCTACTCCGGTGTCTACTACCGCAGTGCCATTAGAGCTGATACGAATATGGCTTTCCCGCTGCTGAAAGACAATCAAATTCATATTAAGCCTACGCTGACGGAGCAGCTGCTGGCGTCTCTTCCGGAATCTCCGAAGCTTACATTTACCGGCTATGCCGTCCAGCGTGACGGCATAGCCACAGCACAGACCGCATGGAAGCAAATTCTGGTGGAAGGAGGACAGACCCATGAATAAGCAAAAATTACAACTGATATTCAGCGCAGTCTGCCTCGCTCTTTCCATACTGATGCTGGCGGGCACTACCTTCGCCTATTTTACTGTGACCAAGCAGGTCACCCACACTATGACAGCCGGCAACATCACCATTGAGCTGACGGAAGCTGCCATCAAGGAGGAAGGCGGTCATCTGGTGCAGGATACCGCTGCAGACCGCATCGTCGGCGGCGGTGAGGTTACTGTGCGGGACTATGGCAAGCTTTATCCCAGTATGACGGTTTACAAAGACCCCACCATTGAAAACACCGGCTCTATTGGCGCATGGATCGCTGCAAAGGTTACCTTTACCGATGGCGAGGGCGAGCTGCACAAGGTTATTGGCTACGACGGTTTCCCCGGCATCGATATCCGCATGATTTTAAGTGGCGGTATATTGGATGAGGGCACCCGTTTCGGTCGCTGGAATGGCATCGATAATGTACGCTATAATGACATTTTTGCCATGGTGCAAAAAGCGGATGTGGGAATGGGAGAGTATAGCTTCTATTTTTTCTTCCTGCAACCATTTGAGCAGGGCGAAAAGGTTGTGCTGTTCGACACACTGGGAATTCCGCCCCAGTGGAACAATGCGCAGATGCAGGAACTGGCGCAGCTGAAGATCAATGTGCAGGCTTACGGCGTGCAGATGTTGGACTTGGACAGTTGCTTTGAAGCGATGACGTTAGCATTTGCCGAAGAATTCCCGTTTTAATTTACATTAAAAATACGGCAGAAAGGAGGATACCGTAGTGCGTAGAGAATATTCCCGGTTTCAGCGTATTTTGGCTGCCATTTGTGCAGTTTTGATGTTTGCCACCTGTGCATACACACCCGCGGTATCCGCGGAAACTGCCGCAACAACAAAAGAAGGCATCACACACAATGGTGAGCTTGTCTCTCAGGTCACACTGCCTCAGGATGGCAAGCTGCGGCTGATGGTGCAAAGTCCCATTGAGAACTTAGGTTACAGCTGGCAGATCCGGGATCCGGAAGCAGAGAATTCCTGGATCAACATTTCCGGTGCCAACAGTGACACCTTGTGGGTTACTTATGCGCTGGTGGGCAGCATGCTGGAAGCAGATGGCACAGCAAAGCTGCGCTGCCGGCTGCGTGAGGGCGATGCGTACCGGGAAACAGAGCCGGTGCAGGTGACGGTGTCCTTCGTGCCTCAGGAGGAAAATGTGGGCACCACCATAAAAAATGCGCCGAAGCTGCGCATGATGCGTGCCGCTGCCCAAAATACGGATGCGACGGAGGGTGAGCATATTACCCACTCCATCGTCATCAACTATCTTTTCGACAACAATGCGCTGGCATTCGAGCCTTACGGTGCAACCGTAGCAGATGGCAGCGATTTCAAGCATACTATCAAGAGCCCCACGGTGGTTGGCTATCAGCCCTTCCGCCGGGATGGAGATAGCTATATCGATGCCACGGAAGTGGTACTGAATCTTACCAATATCAAGCAGGATATCGTCATCAACGTGGTGTATGAGCCCGCGATGGTGAAATTCTCTGTGCACCATCATCTGCAGAATCTTTTGGATGATGAGTATTCTCTTCACTATGACTATATTACCACCGGACAGGCCATTACCGGCACGGTGGTCCCCGACGGATTGGCGAAGACAGAGCAGGAGCTTCCCGGCTTCCGGGCTTTGGCTTACGAAAAATTGACCGTAGCTGCTGACGGCAGTACTGTGGTTGAGATCCGTTATGACCGCAATTACTATCTGGTGGATTTCGATATGAACGGCGGCTACGGCACAGAGCCGGTGTACACCCGCTATGGCGCCACGGTTGGTGCCAATGACCCCATTCGTCATGGCTATGTCTTCGGCGGTTGGGAACTGGTTTCTTACAACGGCGAGACGCCCACTGCCCAGCAGGCGGCGGATTATGCCATCTCTTCCGGCACGACGATCATGGTTCCGGCAGCCAATCTGCGCTACCGCGCCAAGTGGATCACCCAGCAGACCACCTATACCATGGTATTCTGGAAGGAAAATGCCGACAATAACGGCTATAGCTACTGGTGCTATCTGGACGAACTGCCTGCCATGTCCGGCGCAACAGTAAACGCGCAGGACTGGGTAGACCGGGTGGCAAGCATTACCGACGACCAGTACTTTACCTTTAACAGCCAGCGTAGCGACAAAAATGTGCTGGTAGAAGGTGACGGCTCAACCATCGTCAATGTCTATTATTCCCGGAACTACTATCCCATTACGGTGCAGGCTGCCGGAAAATGTGTAATTCCGGAAAAGCATACCCATACAGATGCTTGCTATGATGAGATCTGCGGCAAGGGGCATGTGCATAACAGTGAATGTATTTCTCAGTTGATCTGCCCGGAAACAGAGCATAAAGAGCATACTGCTTCCTGCATCACCTGCGGTATACCGGAGCATGTCCACGGCGGTGTTGGCTGCCAGTGCACAAAGGTTGCCCATACCCATGCAGTTTCCTGCTGGGGCAGCGGTGTCGGCGATGCAGCATCCTTCTGGGGCGCACCCAGCAATCCGCAAAACGGACAGGTTTACCGGTCCTGGAATCGCAGCTATTACATTTACATCAAAGGCAGCTGGTATAGCTATAAGTCTACCGGCGCTTCCTCCGGTGATATTGTTGACCCGGTTTGCGGTCTGGAAGACCACATCCACGGAGAAAACTGCAGCTGCAATCAGCAAGAGCATATCCACAGCAGCGGCTGCTACAATGACACGCTGCACACCCACACCGAGGCTTGCTATCAGTACTCTTGCAATCAGACAGAGCATACGCATGTTGATGCATGTTACCGCTTGAAGTGTGCGATCCCGGTCAACCACAGCCACAACACAACCTGCACCAACGCCAGCAGAACCAATACCGTAAAGATTATCAACCGCAAATATCAGCAATCTCTGGCAGATATTTGGCCCATTGTTGATGGTAACGGAAAAACTTATAATGACGGTCAGCGCTGGGATCCCGACGGCTCCAGCTATTACAGCAACGTCTTGGTATACATTGCCAAAATGCCGCCGGAGGCACTGACCCTGAAGCTCAGCACCTCCAGCGCAGATACCTATACCATGAATTACTATCTGCAGGTGCTTCCGGGGCAGTCCTATGAGGTGGAAAAAGACGGCAAGCACTATGTAAAGAGCCACACCGTAGTGGCAAATTACAACTACATTACCTATGCCGAGGACTTTTTCGAGATCAGCGGCTTTACCCGCTATGACAGCGACCCTAATTTCAGCAACAATCAGATCGATATTTCCGGCGGCGGCACGGTGAATTTCTACTATGACCGCAGCACCAATAACCCCTTGACCTTCCAAAATAACGGCATTGTTATGGACGAGAAAACGGTGCCCAAAGTCATGTATCAGGCACCGCTGAAAGCCTACCAATTTGAGCCGGAATATCCTTCCAACCTGGAGCCTGGAGCTTACACCTTCGGCGGCTGGTATACATCTCCCGGTTGCTTTGACGGCACACAGGTGGATTGGGAGAACATTGTGATGGAAGAGGGCGGCTTGCAGCTGTATGCCAAGTGGAATCCCATCACCCACCGGGTGCGTGTGTTTAAGGACGCAACCCTTTCCGAGCAGATCGGACAGGATCAGATCGTAGCCCACAAGAGCTTTGCCTATGCGCCCAGCGGCAATGTGACCAACGGCAATTATGTGTTCCACGGCTGGTTCTATAAGGACATCGTCAATGGCGAGGAAGTGGAAAAGGCATTTGTGTTCAACGGCATTCCCATTATCGAGAATATGGACATTTATGCCAAGTGGAGCTCCCATGTTGAGGTGAACTACCGGATCAACTATGTGCTGAAAAATACCGGTAAGCCCATTGCTGAGCCTACCGTCGGCACTGCCATTGCCGGTCATAATGAAACATTCCATGCAAAAGCCGGCGCGGAGCTGTTCGAAGGTTATCAGACAGGCTTCTATCCGCTGACCAACAGTCACACCATCACCATGAGTGTGGACGGCACCCATGAATTCACTTTTGAATATGTGTATGTGGAGTCTGTTCCTTACAAGGTGCGTTATGTGGACGCACTGACGGGGAATGATCTGCATGAACCGAAGGTGGTAAAGGACAACACTCTCTCCGTCGTTACGGAAACCTTCGTGCGTATCGATGAAAAAATGCCCGACGCGTACCAAAAGCGTTTGGTGCTGGTGGCAGATGGTGATAACCGGGACGAAAATGGCGTTCTGGAGGAAAATGTTATCACCTTCTACTATAATACCGACCTTGAACATGCCTATTACCGGGTCGTGCACTACATTCAGAATATTGCCGGTGACGATTACCGGGAGTATCGTTCTGAAGAAACTGTCGGCATAATAGGCACAACCTATGAGATTGAAGCACTGACCCTTACGGGCTTTGCCTTTGACAGTGCTCTCATCAAGGTTAACGATACAATTACAACGGTGACGGAAAATCCGATTTCTGCCAAACTGGGCGCTGAGGGTATGCTCATAGAGCTTTACTACCAGCGAAAAAATGTGCCCTATACGGTGCGGTATTTGGATCAAGAGGGCAATGCGGTCTTCGCACAAAAGGAAAGCAGCGGTGTGTTCGGCTTGCAAGTGGTGGAATACGCGCCGGACTTGCATTATCTGGGCTATGAACGCATCGGCGAGCAGGCGAAGGTGCTGACCCTTTCTGCCAATCCGGAGTACAATGTTCTGGACTTTGTGTATCAGGAACGGATGGTTTCTCTGAAATATCAGATCGTAGGACCGGATGGCTGCGGTACGCTGAGCCAGATGTCTGAAAATGTGATGGCGATCAGCGGAACAACAGCCGGTTCTGTGCCTACAGCGAAAAACGGCTTTGTGTTTGTGGGCTGGTTTACGGACGAGGCTTGTGCTCACCCGGTAGATGCCGGTCTTGTGAATGCATCAACCAATCGGTTAACGCCCCAGAAAACCGGCGATGTTTGGCAGCCCATGACCTTCTATGCAAAGTTCATCGCCCTGGAAACAGATCTGACCATTCGCAATCAGTTTGTAGATCCGCAGGATGCGCCCCAGGCTTTTGTGTTCCGGATCATGGGCACTACGGGTACACCTACGGAAGACATTGATTTGACAGTGTCTATTGTTGGCAGCGGCGATGTTACTGTAACCAAGCTTCCCACCGGACAGTATACTGTCATGGAAGCGAGCGGCTGGGCATGGCGCTACGAAACAGCAGATTCGGAGCGAACGCTGAATCTGGAATACAGCGAAAACGGTACGACTTTGGTGTTTGCCCACACCCGCGAGGGGCTTACATGGCTGGACGGCAATGCCGTTAGCACCAATGTGTTTGACGCGGCAGAATAAAAGGAAAGGAGCGTGCCTTATGCACAAAATGAAAATGGGAATAAAGCAGTGGGCACTGATCCTTTCTGCAGTTTGTCTGCTGCTGGCAACCGTTGGCGGAATGTATGCCTTTCTGTTTGCCGAAACCGACCCGCTTACCAACCGGTTTGATCCGGTGGTGGTAACCTGTGCGGTGGAAGAGCAGTTCGACGGAAATGTCAAGCGGGATGTTTGCATCCGCAACACCGGTGATATCGATGCCTTTATCCGCGCCGCGGTTATAATCAACTGGGTGGATGCAAATGGCAAGGTGCTGTCAAAAGCGCCGGTGGCGGGCACGGATTATACCGTCACCTGGAGCGAAGACGGCTGGGTGCAAAGCAGCGACGGATTTTGGTATTACCGTACCGCGGTAGCCTCCGGCGATGCTACCGCCATGCTGATTCGGCAGATCGCCCCCACAAATGCGCCGGAAGGATACTCCCTGCAGGTGCAGATTTTGGCAACAGCCATTCAGGCTGATCCGCCCGAGGCGGTAGAGAATGCCTGGGGAGTAAGCGCCAACGGGGAAGCACTCGTCATTAACTGAATTGCTTCAATAAGCCGCCGTAAAAACGGCGGCTTTTGTTGCATTTTGGTTTATAAATAGCTATAATACATTGTAGCTTACACATGGGGGCGTGATTATGACCAACAAACAGAATCTGCATATCCACACAACCTACGCTGACGGAAAGGATGCGCCGGAAGCAATCGTTTTGGAAGCCATCCGCAGAGGCTTTGACTCCATCGGCTTTTCGGAGCATTCTTACATGGCTTTTTCGGACTATCCCCATCAGATGACCGTTGCGGATATGGGCCGCTACAAGACGGAAATTCGCGCCTTGAAAGAAAAATATAAGGGCGAAATTGATATTTTTTGCGGCTTGGAGCTGGAAATGTTTTCGGATATTCCCACAGATGGCTTTGACTATCTTATCGGCTCGGTGCATTATCTGAATGTGGATGGACAGATTTTGGGCTTTGACCGGGGTTTTGATGAAACCGTTGCCTACGTCAACGACATTTTCGGCGGTGACGGCTTGGCTTTTGCGAAGAAATACTTTGAAACCATTACAGAGCTTCCCCGGCGGACGAAGGCGGATATCATCGGTCACTTTGACATCTTCACGAAAAACAATGAAAAGGGCTGCTTTATTGACACCTCCGCCCGGGAGTATTTAAATGCTGGCTACGAGGCGATCCACGCGCTGAAGGGGAAAATACCGCTGTTTGAGGTGAATACCGGCGCTATTTCCCGTGGCTACCGCACAAGTCCCTATCCCCAAATGGAATTTTTGAAAGAGTTCAACAGGTGTGGCTTTGGCGCGGTGATCACCTCTGATTGCCACGATAAAAACTTCCTGGATTGCTTCTATGACGAGGCAGAGCAGATGCTCAAGGCGGCAGGCTTCCAATCCAAGTGGATCCTGACGGAAAAGGGCTTCACGGAGGTGGGATTATGAGCGCCATAACCATTGTGATCCTCATTTTCTCTGCCATTGGCGCGGTGGATTTCGTTTTGGGAAATAAGCTAGGCGTTGGCAAGGAATTTGAAAAAGCCTTCGGTTTATTTTGCCCCATGGCGCTTTCCATGCTGGGAATGATCGTCATTGCCCCTGCCATCGGAGCCTGGCTTATGCCCGCTTTCGAGAGCTTTTACAAGGTTTTCGGCTTGGATCCGTCTATCATTCCCGCATCCTTGTTTGCCAACGATATGGGCGGCATGCCCCTGGCACAGGCGGTGTGTAAAGCGGAGGATATCGGCAATTACAATGCCTTTGTGGTTTCCTCCATGATGGGCTGCGTGATCTCCTTTACGATCCCGTTTTCTCTGGGCATGGTGAAGCAGGAGCAGCACAAGGAAATGTTTTTTGGCATTCTTTGCGGCATTATCACGATCCCCATCGGCTGCTTTGTGGCAGGTCTCATCTGCAAATTGCCGCCCTTGGCGCTGCTGCTGAATCTACTGCCGCTGATCATTCTGGCGGTGGTCATCGGCTGCGGGCTGATCCTTGTACCGAAGATCTGCATAAAATGCTTTGCGGTTTTTGGTGTGTTTATGAAGGTGCTGGCGATCATCGGTCTTCTGTGCGCCATCTTCACATTCCTGACGAAAATCGAGCTGAACCCTCATTTTGACACTTTTGAAAATGGTGCGTTTGTGTGCGCCAATGCCTGCGTGACACTTTCCGGCGCGCTGCCGTTTATGTTCCTTGTTTCAAGGCTTCTGAATAAGCCCTTGAATCGGTTCGGAGCGAAATTGGGGGTCAACGGTGTGTCTGCCCTGGCGCTGCTGGGAACCATGATCACCAATGCTACCACCTTCGGTATCATGGACAAGATGGACAAGAAGGGCACAGTGTTGAATTCCGCCTTTGCGGTGTCCGCAGCATTTACATTCGGCGGTCACCTTGCCTTTACCATGGCGTTTGACGCAAGCTTTGTGCTGCCGATGATTGTAGGCAAGCTGGTTTCCGGCATATTTGCGTTGCTTTTAGCGCTGCTGATCTATAAGGATAATACATAAAAAAACACCACCCTTTCGGGTGGTGTTTTTATTTGGTAAATTAGAACAGGCCGGAGACCTTGCCGGTTTCGACGTCAACGTCAACACGGCGGTAAGCGGGGTCAGCGGCAGTACCGGGCATCATGGAGATGGTACCAGCCATGGGGCACAGGAACTTAGCGCCGCCGTACTCCAGAATGTCACGGATGGTCAGCTTCCAACCGGTGGGAACGCCCTTCTTAGTGGGATCGTCACTGAGGGACAGGTGGGTCTTAACCATCATGGTGCAGTAGTCAGCGTACTTGGGATCCTTCTCGAAGCGCTCAGCCTTCTCAGTAGCCAGAGGCAGCCAGGTAACACCGTCAGCACCGTAGACTTCCTTAGCAATCAGCTCAACGCGCTGACGCAGGGGCATCTCCAGATCGTACAGGAACTTAACTTCGTTCTTGTCCTCACAAGCCTCAACAACGACCTGAGCCAGCTCAGCAGCGCCTTCGCCGCCGTAACGCCAGTGGTTAGACTCAGCGCAACGAACACCGCGCTCAGCACACATCTTCTTCAGCAGAGCGACTTCTGCGTCGGTATCGGTGTAGAAGCGGTTGATGCAGACAACGGGAGTGATGCCGGACTTCTTAATGGTGTTAACATGGTGGAACAGGTTGCAAGTACCCTTCTCCAGCAGCTCCAGGTTCTCTTCCTTGTACTCCTTGGGCAGGGGTGCACCGGGGGTAACCTTGGGGCCGCCGCCGTGCATCTTAAGGCTACGGACGGTAGCAACCAGAACGGAAACGTTGGGAGTCAGACCGCTGAGGCGGGTCTTAACGTTCCAGAACTTCTCGAAGCCGATGTCAGCTGCGAAGCCGGACTCGGTGACATGGTAGTCAAACAGCTTCAGAGCCAGGCGGTCAGCGATAACGGAGGACTGACCGATTGCAATGTTAGCAAAGGGACCGGCGTGGATCAGCACGGGCTG
>JAZQHM010000079.1:0-17507 GCA_045540575.1 Faecousia sp.
GGTTAGCGGCACCAAAAAAGACGACCCAAGTGGGTCGTCTTTTTTGGTGCCGCTAACCGAAAGAATCGAACGGTTTTAAATGCAACAGTCCGGTGGACTTTAGTCTGTATAAGGGGTATCTTTATACCCTGCGAATTGCAATTTTCTCACAAAAGAATCAAGATGTTTGCCACAGATGTTTCGGAACCAGCTTTGGTTACCAAACAGCTTTACTAGAATTGGGCTAACGCAATAGTACAGTTTGATGAAAGCTTTTCCATACCAAACAGTGGAGAGCTTATAATCACGGTAGCGACGAAGCACCCAAACCTGCGGACAATCATAGGAACCATAAATACATGTTGCGACATAGCAACCGCCACTTTTTTGAGGGACAGATCGCTCTGTACCGGAGGGGGAAACTGTTTGCGGGGGGACTTGTTTTTGACTAAAATGATGCACTCTAATAATGGGGGATTTGTTGAGCGATTCCTCAATTTTTTCTTTGATATATGCAGGGTTTACACCATAAGATGTCCATAGCTTTACAATGGGGATGCCTGCTTCTTCACATATTTTATGGACTTTTTCATCACGCTCACGACGTTCAGCGGTAAGATGTGTTTGATCATTGATTTCAATTATAAGCTTGGGCTGATACTGAGAATCGGTTATTAGAAAGTCAACATTGCGGAACAGCTCATTCTGAAAGCGTGCCCCATCTGTCCGGCTTATAAAGGTTGCTAAATTGATTTGGGGGAATACGAAATAGTCTTCTGAAATTGCAGCATTAATTGCGGCATAAAACCCTTGCTCGCTCTTACTAATCAAGGTTTTCTTAACCTCGTAAAGATAGTTATCTTCATTTGCGGAAGATTCCAAAACAACACAGGGTTGCGCGGCATAATGCCAATTTCCGCATATGGCGCATTTGATGATTTCACCTTGCTCCTTTTTTATATTGCAGCTCTGGCAGAGAGGGTACTTGCCACTTTCGGCGCCGCATACTTTACACTTCATATTAAACAGTCCTTTCCTTGAGTTATTTTAGCTATAATAACACACTTTGGGATAAATTGCCATGATGAAAAAGAGTGCTATTTTGCAGCTTGCCTATAATACCGTATATTTTCTCCAATCTCGCAAAGCCATTCCTTTATCAAATACCTTGTTCGCACGCGAATAATAACAGGCTTCCATTGCCCGCATTCTTCGCATAAGTCGGGGTTTCTAGTCATGAGAAATTCTTTCTTTTTGTGATTCTCTTTCATGATTGCGTTATAGCAATCCAAACACAGCTCCGCCATATGATCACCTCCATGACAATATAACAAATATGCATTGCAATTGCAATGCATATTTTTGCAAGACAATGTCATAAGATTAAAGCAATACAAATGCATTGCGAGGTATTTCATTATGGCAAAGTTTAAAATTCCCACAACACCGCCCACAACAAACAAAACCATTCGCTTTCCTAACGATGTGGTAGAGAATGTGGAAAAAGCAATAAAGGGAAAAGACTGCACATTCTCTGCCTTTGTGATTGCAGCGGTGCGCTCTGCGCTGGATGATTTGGAAAATGAATAAAAAAGCCAGCCCGTTGGGCTGGCCTTTCTTGTATCACATCGGCTTCGGCACGGTATTTGACAAGGCAATCGGTGATTTGGTATAATTTTTCCAGAGGGAGGGATTTGGATGAAGCCGAAAAATTTGCGCAATGCGTTTTTGCACTTGTGTCAAGAATACGCAAAGCAGCCTCAAGTGCTTGGAACGGAAATAGAACAGAACAAGAAGTCCTGCGCATTTAATTTATTCTACCGGAATGTGAAGCTTCAGCTTGTGTACCACAGCGAGAGCTCTGTAAGCATTGCCCCAAGTGTACTTTATTGCCGGGTGTTTCCAGACAAAAACTGCCCGCTTTATCTTCACATCCCGCAACTTTTGCCGCTCTTGGAAATCGAGGATTACAGAGCTTGCTACTTTCCCTATATTGAATCCCGCAGCCGTATGGAGGCATGCTTTGCGGCATTGACAGAATTCTGGGAGAAACTGTATCCCGTACTTGAGAATTTGGCATCTGCTGGAAAGGACCGGGATTTGCTTGAAAAGCATTTGCTTTCCTTTGAGATAGATGGCTTAAATCCGGAAGAAGTTTTGTGTGCCGGCAGCGAGCAGCAGAATATGTTTCTGTATATTCAGCGCAAGCAGGATCCGGCATTTGTTGTTCGTTTTACGAAATGGAGTCCGTGGGAAAAGTATCTGGACGGAAAGCTGAAAAAGGCTGCCAGCGCTTATAAAAAGCAGAAGGATCTGCTGATTTATGAGCAGGGGCTGTGCGCCTTTTTGGAGACACCGGCAGCAAAGAGCTTTGTACCTATTAAGCCGGAGTGTTATGCGGCAAAGGATCTGCGCGCGGTTACGAAGGGTCAGGATGATGGTCTGTCTTTGTTTATAGGAATGCTGGTGTTGTATCCCGTGTGCGCAGCCTTGGGTTGTCTGCTGATGGGATTGAATCAGATAATATCCTCTAATGGAACACTTTGCTGGCTTGGACCACCTTGGTATGAAGGCTTTATGCTTGGAGGACTTCCTGCAATATTTGGTGGTATCGCCTTGCGCCGGCAGTTGATGCCAATTTGGAACAGAAAGACCTCCCGCCAACAGTTGGAGTTCGATGACATTATCAATTCTTCCTCCGCAGTAGAGAAATTTGCAATGGGTGCATTTGTGGTTGCCACCGCACTTACCCTATTCTTTGGCGTTATGATGGCGAACGGTAGCGTACGACTGTATGATACCTATGGCGATTTGGATGACGGGTTGCTTGGGAGAGAGAAATTCTACTACGAACAGATCGATGCGATTTACCATATTCAAGCAAGATACAATGATTATGGAGACCGTATTGAATATGGATCCTACGTAATTGCCATGGAAGACGGAAGGCTTGTTGATCTGTACGGCTATACGGATGAAGAAACATCCCGAAAAGAGGCTTTGCCGATTTTTGAAAAAATGGGAATCGCAGTGATTGAGTTGGACTCAGATCGGGATTTGCCCGGAGCAAACAGTACAGAATAAGAAACAGCCAACCCAAATGGGTTGGCTGTTTTATTAACCTTCTTCTACCACGATCTCTTTGAGAACAAGGCCGGGGTTGCGGCGGCAGATGAAGTCGATAGCCCAGTAGCTACTGAAAACCAGCAGGCTTCTGCCACGGTAGTCTTCCAAAAGCTCTGCGTCGCTACCCAAATTCAGATCCTGCAGATCGCCGGGATAGCTGTCGATGAGCCGGATCTCTTCGTAGGGAAGACCCTCCATCCGAAGATCTACGCCGTACTCATTCTTCATGCGGTACTGGAACACATCAAATTGCAGCGTACCCACAACGCCAACGATGACCTCTTCCATACCGGAATTAGGCACCTTGAAGATCTGAATGGCACCTTCCTGAGCGATCTGCTCCGTGCCCTTGACGAACTGCTTGCGCTTCATGGAGTCCTTGGCGGACACGCGGGAGAAATGTTCAGGTGCAAAGGTGGGGATGCCGGAATACCGGAATTTCTTGCCGGGGACAGTAATGGTGTCGCCAATAGAGAAAATGCCGGGGTCAAACACACCGATAACGTCGCCTGCGTAAGCTTCGTCCACGATCTCGCGCTCCGCTGCCATCAGCTGCTGGGGCTGGGAAAGACGCATCTTTCTGCCGCCCTGCACATGGTAGTATTCGGTGTCGCGCTGGAACTTGCCGGAGCAGATGCGCATAAAGGCAAGGCGATCGCGATGGGCTTTGTTCATGTTCGCCTGAATCTTGAAGACAAAGGCGGAGAAATTGGGATCAAAGGTATCAATTTCGCCGCAGTCTGCCACTCTGGAAAGGGGCGGCGGTGTCAGCTTCAGGAAGTTTTCCAGGAAGGGCTCAATGCCGAAATTGGTCAGCGCAGAGCCAAAGAACACGGGGGAAAGCTGACCGTTGCGAACAGCTTCCATGTCCATCTCGCGACCGGCAGAAAGAAGCTCCACATCGTCGATGAGCTGCTGGTGCTTGCTTTCGCTGTCCAAAAGCTCGGCAACCACAGGATCGTAAAGGTCGATTTCCTGCTTTTCGGCCTTTGCTTTGCCGCTTAAGCCGGAGAAGAACAGAAGCTGGCTCCTTTCCCGGTCGTAAACACCCTGGAAATCCTTGCCGGAGCCGATGGGCCAGTTCATGGCATAGGTCTCGATGCCCAGTTCCCGTTCCACCTCGTCCAAAAGATCAAAAGGATCCTTGGTTTCCCGGTCCATCTTATTGATGAAGGTGAAAATAGGAATGTGGCGCATGGCGCAGACCTTGAAAAGCTTTCTCGTCTGAGGCTCCACACCCTTTGCACCGTCGATGACCATGACCGCAGAGTCCGCCGCCATAAGGGTACGGTAGGTATCCTCGGAAAAGTCCTGGTGACCGGGGGTGTCCAGAATGTTGATGCAGAAGCCGCCGTACTGGAACTGCATGACAGACGATGTGACGGAAATACCACGCTGCTTTTCAATCTCCATCCAGTCGGAGGTGGCAGCCCGGGAATTCTTCTTGCCCTTGACAACACCTGCCTGGGCGATGGCACCGCCGTAGAGCAGGAATTTTTCCGTTAAGGTGGTTTTACCGGCGTCGGGGTGGGAGATGATCGCAAAGGTCCGGCGGCGGCTGATTTCTTCAATTAAGGTTGACATAATATTTCCTCCAAATGATGTAAATTTGATTGGGAGAAATACTAGATAGGACCGTAGTACATAATTGCCTCCTGAATGGGGGATTTCTATTAAAACTAAAGTATTCTACCACATTTTAGGAATATTTACAAGGGGGAATATATTCGCCGACATAAGCAAAACCTCCCACATGGGTGGGAGGTAAGATTATTTTCGCTTCAGCGACCGGAGAAAGGCAACAGACCCTCGGATGTCGCAAAGAAAACTCAGAAGAGCAAGGACAAGCAGCGCAAACACAGATAAGGTAATGAACTGCGGCACACCGGGAATCACAAAGGGCAAACCGCTGCGAAAGAACATATAGTCTTCCGTAAAGCCTAACAGCCGATTGATCCCTTCACAGTTGATAAGGTGTATCACGCAGCCGCCGGTTACCCAACCCATATCCTTCAGGGTAGGACGGTAAGTACCGGACACATACTCCAGCATCGGGATCAGAAGAAGACCGGTATGCTGCAGAACGCTTTTGAGAATGGGAAACACGAATACACTGGTGCAGAAAATGCCATCTGGCAAGGCAAAGGTGAGCACACCGCCCACAAAGCCGAAAAGGTAGAACAGCTGTTTGCCTCTGCGGCAATTCGTCAGCGCAAATATCGGGATCAGTATGCCGCCTAAATTACAGGGATACATGGGCCACCAGCAAAGGACACTGTCGCCCTTTACAAAAAGATAGATCAGTCGCCAACCCAGCTCGAAAACAAGCTGAAAAACACAGACAGCAACGATCAATCCCCGGCAGCTTCTCTTATTCCTGCGGCTCAGCACAGCGGCAAGAAGAAGGATGACAAACACGGCAGCAACGATTGCAAGGGTATACCAGTGCATGGCGGTGTACATGTACTCGCCCCGGGTTCCCATATCACCGATCAGCCATCTTACAAACATGAGGCACATCTCCTTTTGGCAGGCTACAATTATTGTAGTTCTGCTTTCCGGGAAAATCAAGGTAGGCCAGATATTCTTAAAAAAATATTAAATACGACAAAAAACGCCACCGAAAACGGTGGCGTAAATTGGTGGCAGGGATAATCAGATGGCCCGCTCAACCTTGTTGGAACGGAGGCATCTGGTACAGGCGTACACATGGCACGCAGTTCCGTTGACAACCGCCTTGACTCTCTTTACATTGGGCTTCCAGGTACGGTTGGAGCGTCTGTGGGAGTGGGAAACCTTAATGCCGAAGGTAACGCCCTTGCCACAATAATCACACTTAGCCATTCTCTGCACCTCCTTCTCCATAATTAGTCTCAAAATCAGCGCCTACCAAAGGCGCTTACATATGATAACAAAGTTTGCCGAAAAAAGCAAGCCTTTTTTTGAGAAATTTTTCATTTTTCAAATTTATGTTGCTATTAGCCGTTTTTGGGGCTATAATGGCATCAAAAGAGAGGATGTGAAGCCCTATGGTGGACAGTAACAATGTTTTGCTGACGAAACTGGTGGAGGAATTTCATCTTGAGGTGCTTTTTGCCGCAACGGATTATGATAAGGTACGGCTGACCGTGGAAGACGTTGCCCGTCCCGGTCTGCAGCTGGCTGGATATTTTGACCATTTTGAGCCGATGCGTCTGCAGGTCATGGGCAACGCGGAAATGAGCTATCTGGGAAAACGCACCGCGTCAGAGCGCCTCGCGATTTTTGACCGGCTGTTTTCCTACAAATTCCCGGCGCTGCTGCTTGCCCGGAATTTTGAGCCGGATGCTGAGTGTGTGGAAATGGCGAAAAAGCACAATGTGACGCTGCTTCGCTCCAAGAGAGCAACATCTACGGTTGTTTCTGCTATCATTACCTATCTGAAGGCTGCACTGGCACCCTGCATCACCCGCCACGGCGTGCTGATGGAGGTCTACGGCGAAGGCGTTTTGCTGGTAGGAGACAGCGGCATCGGCAAAAGTGAGGCTGCGGTTGAGCTTTTGAAGCGCGGTCACCGGTTGATCGCTGATGATGCGGTGGAGATCCGCAAAGTTTCTGAAAATTCTCTGATGGGCACAGCTCCGGAGCTGATCCGCAACTATATCGAGCTGCGTGGCATTGGCATTATCAATGTGGCGAAGCTTTACGGTATGGGCGCTGTTAAGGCGGAAAATGAGATCAATCTGGTGGTCAACATCGTAAAATGGAACGATCAGGAGATTTACGACCGCCTTGGTCTGGAAGATCAGCATATGGAAATTCTGGGTGTGAAGATACCCATGAACACCATTCCCATCACACCGGGTCGTAATCTGGCAATCATTTTGGAGGTTGCTGCCATGAACAACCGCCAGCGCACCATGGGCTACAATGCCGCGCTGGAATTTACAGAGCAGATCAATCGCCATTTTGATGAAAATGCGGAAGAGATTGTATGAAAGAATTTACCATAGGCAAAAATGATGCCAATCAGCGGCTGGACCGTTTTTTGGCGAAGGCAGTACCGCTGCTTCCGGCATCCCTGGCGCAGAAATATATCCGCTTGAAGCGAATCAAGTGCAATGGCGGACGCGCCCAGCGGGATACCCGGCTGCAAGAAGGCGATGTGCTGCAGCTTTACATCAACGATGAGTTTTTTGACAAGCCCCGGGAGGACAATGCCTACCTTACGGTGGCTGCGCCGAAGCTGAATATCGTATATGAAGATGATCAGATCTTGCTGGTGGACAAGCGCCCCGGACTTGCGGTGCATCCCCATGACGGCGCGGAGTACGGAAGAACGCTGATCGACCACATTCAAGCTTACCTCTATCAAAAGCGGGAGTGGAGTCCCAGAGGGGAAAATGCGTTCATCCCTGCCCTTTGCAACCGGATCGACCGCAATACCGGCGGTATTGTTATCGCGGCAAAAACCGCAGAGGCGCTGCGGGTCATGAATCAGAAGATCAAGGATCGGGAGATGGACAAGCGGTATCTTGCCATTGTGGAGGGTATACCTAAGCCCAAAGAGGGTAGCTTGAAGGGCTACCTTTTTAAAGATGCCAAGAAGAACCGGGTGTTTGTGACCGATGCGCCCCAGCCCGGCGCAAAGTCTTGTCAGACCAACTACAAGGTGCTCAAAAGCGCAAATGGCTTATCGCTGGTGGAATGCGAGCTGATTACGGGTCGCACCCATCAGATCCGCGCCCAGTTTGCCCATGGGGGGCATCCTCTGCTGGGTGACGGCAAATACGGCAAATTGGATAAGCGGTTTGACCGGAACTATCAGGCGCTGTACTCTTATAAGCTGACATTTACGTTTACTACCGATGCCGGCGCATTGGAACACTTGAACGGCAAAAGCTTCCAAGTGGAAAATGTGGACTTCGTAAAAGAATATTTTCCGGATTAAAAAGCGCGTGCTGAATTTCAGCACGCGCTTTGTTCTTAATCTGCGGGGAAGATAAGGGTAACTTTGAAAAGGTCGCCGTCTAAAAGCAACTGCATCTGTCCGCCCTGAACCTCCATCAGACTTTTGGCGATGTTCAGTCCCAAACCGCTGCCTTCGCTTTTGCGGGAGGTGTCGCCACGGACAAAACGCTCCATCAGTTCGTCAGCGTGGACGGTCAATTCCTCTTTGGAAATGTTTTTTAAGGATAGCAGAACCTTGTCTTCGAACCGGGAAAGGTCGATATACAACCGGGTGTCCGGCAGAGCATATTTGACCGCGTTGCTTAAAAGGTTACTCAGCACCCGCCAGACCAGCCGCCCGTCAGAGCGTATCATGATTGGGCTTTCCGGTTGGCGGAAAACGGGAGTCAACCGGGCGGCTTCCAGCTTATCGGAGAATTCTCCCAAGGCTTGATTAACGGTTTCGGCGGCATCCATGGAAGCAATATGCACGGTGATGTTGCCGGTGCTGGCTTTGCTCAGCTCCATCAGATCTTCGATAAGTTTTTTCATCCGTTCCGACTGCCGGGAGAGGACTTCCAAATATTCTAAGCGCTGCTGCTCGGTATGGGGCTTTTGCAGCAGATCCACAAAGTTGATGATAGAGGTCAATGGGGTTTTAATGTCGTGGGAAACATTGGTGATCAGCTCGGATTTCATGCGCTCGGAGCGCATTTCGTGCTCGGCTGCCAGCATAGCGGTTTCCGACAGAGCGTTCAGCTCTGCTGCAAAATCCCGGAAGCTGCCGGAAAGGTATTTTTCGGGGATCTTGTGATTCAGATCGCCTTGACTCATGCGCTTAACGCCGGAAAGCAGCGTGCCGAAGCAATAGCCACCGTAAAGCACGAAGCCGGCGCAAATCAGCAAAACAGCGATCAGCAGGAAAGCGGCTGCAGTATGCCACATGGCAAAAAGACCGGCGGTACAAATCAGAATACCCATAACAGCCGCGGCAAGCAGCCATTGCCAGATGACCGGCATCAAGCGGGTCAAAGCGCTGCCGCCCCGCCACAAAAAACGGATACCCTTGCTAATTTGCGCACAGAACCAGCCAACGGCGCTGTGGTGCCACCAATAGGCACTTTTGACCTTAATTTGCGCAGCCAGCGCATACAAAAAGCCAATACCCAGCAAGGTCATCGCCAGTAGATTTACGATCAGCAGGCTTAGATTTCCGGGGTGTGGACCCTCGCTTTGGGTCCAGTTGGAAAGGTATTTAAACAGCTGGATCAGCAGAAGAATGCCTATCGCCACGATCAGCGCATAGATGTCCAGCGGAATCCGGTTCAAGCCGCCGGGACGGATATGCCCGTCCGGCATTACACCGGCACTCCAGAAAAGGAACACCATGCCCGCAGCAAAGAGGATCAGACCCAGAATCAAAACGGCTATGCAGGCATAGCGGTAGGGGTACATGGAGGTCAGAATGTGCAGCGAGCTGTTTTCCAGCACCTGCTCCTGCAAAAATACATTGACCACATATTCCGGCGCTTGATAGTAGTAAAGATAATAGGTAACCAGTTTGCCGCCGCTCCACATGGTCTCCTGCTCATAGTAAAGGTAATCCTCAGGAACGGAGGTGGCTTTCAAATTCGAGCTGCGAGGGTCTGCTTGTGTTGCAGGCTGGGTCTCTATCTGGGTGGGCGGCTCGGTTTCTGCCTCATCCGGGGATTTGCTGGAAACAATGGGGTAAAGGGGAGTAATGATAAATTCTTCCACTGCTGCACAGTGATCCAGCGCGCTGGAAGAGCCGAACTCGGAAATGGTGACACCGTCCTGCCGGAGGCTGACATACCAGTAGTCCGTATCGCTGCGGCTTGCCGGGTTGGGATACAAATTCTGTTTTAAAAGATAAGGCACATCGCCCAGCTCTTCTGCTGCATACAGATTTGCATAATTGGTTGCAATGTTGCGGGCAATGGATTCATACTCGTGATTTTGCAGTTCGTCAAGACTGTTGACATACAGCCCCGCACTTTCCATAGAAACAATGCCGGTAACACCGGAAAAAGCAGCAACCAAAGAAAAGGCTGTCAGCAATATTACAAGAAATTTGACGCCGATGCTGTGTTTCATAGCGTTAACGCTCACTTTCTATTTTGTAGCCCTGACCCCAGACAACTTTCAGATAACGGGGCTCTGAGGGGTTGATCTCAATTTTTTCACGCAGATGGCGGATATGTACAGCCACAGCGCCCTCACTGCCCAGCGCAACCTCCTGCCAAACAGCTTCGTAAAGGGCGGTGGTGGAGTAGACCCTGCCGGGATTCTGCATCAAAAGCCGCAGAATGCTGAATTCTGTGGGGGTCAGACTGACGGCTTCGCCTTCCACGGTGACAGTCTTGGTGCGGTCGTTGAGCACAATGTCGCCGATAACCAGCTCGGCATCGTTTTCCTCTGCCTTACTTCCCAAAGAGGAAAAACGGCGCAGGTGGGAGCGGATCCGCGCCAACACCTCCACGGGAACAAAGGGCTTGGTGATATAGTCATCCGCACCTACATTCAGACCCAGGACTTTGTCCTCGGTTTCAGATTTGGCTGTCAGCAAAATGATGGGCACATTGGAAATCTCCCGGATCTTTGCGGTGGCGGTAATGCCGTCCATTACCGGCATCATCACATCCAGCAAAATCAGGTGGATGTCTTCTTTTTTTACAGCTTCCAGTGCTTGCTCGCCGTTATAGGCTTCGAAAAGCCGATACCCTTCGGCACTGAGGTATATTTTAAGGGCATTTACGATATCTTTTTGATCGTCGCAGATAAGAATGTTATACATACTGACCTCCGAAAAACTCTATTTTTTTCATTATAGCACCTTTTTCATAATATGAAAGAAAAAGTTTTTTAAGAAGCCTTTAAACTACCCTTGATAATGTGGAAAAATAGAGTTAAAATAAAAATATCGAATAAAATAAAAGGAGGAAAAGATATGAATGGAGTTTCTGCTTTGGTCGGTTGGATAACGACTGTTGGTGCAGCCTTGCTTGGCAATGTGTTTAAGGCTGTGATCGTGGCAGTGGTGGGATATCTGATCATCCGGCTGGTGATGCAGCTGCTGACAAAGGTGCTGGATAAGTCCAAGCTGGACAAGCAGGCGCATGGTCTGATCAAAACGCTGGCTAAGACCGTTATGTATGTGCTTTTGGCGCTGATGGTTGCATCCAGCCTGGGGATCGATGTGACCGGCGTGGTGGCACTGGCATCTGTAGCAACGCTGGCAGTATCTCTAGCTCTGCAAAATATGCTGGCAAATGTGATCGGCGGGTTTACCCTGTTGTATACCCATCCTTTCCGCGCTGGCGACTATGTGGAAGTCGCCGGTCAGTCCGGCACAGTGCAGGAGGTGGGCATGTCCTACACCAAGCTGACCACACCGGATAACAAGCTGGTGTCTATTCCCAACAGCGCTGTAGTTGCATCCCAGATCGTCAATTATACTACCACCGGCGTGCGCCGTGTGGATATTACGGTGACGGCATCCTATGATGCGCCTGCTCAGCTGGTTATCGACACGCTTTTGAAAACAGCTGATACCCAATGGACATTGGAGGCACCGGAAAAGCCTTTTGCAGCGCTTACAAACTATGGCGACAGCAGCATCGGCTATGCCCTGCGCTTTTGGGTCAAATCTGAGGATTACTGGACAGCTATGTTTGAAGTGAATCAGAGCATTAAGACGGCGTTTGACGCAGCCGGTGTGGAAATGACATATCCGCATTTGAATGTACATTTGGATAAATAATTTTTTGTATAAGGCACATGATTCCGGTCATACTAGCTGTGGACGAAAAACGCACTGAACTTTACGCTGTGACGACAGAAAAGGAAAAAACAGTACATTTTTCGTCAAGTGTGTCACCGAAAAGCGCAGCGGTATGATGCGAAAAAGGCGGACAGGGAACGGTCCGCCGATACATAAGGAATTTGGCGGCTCGCAAGAGCCGCCTTTTTGCTGTGATAAATGATCGTTTAGTGGTTGCAGTGGCGCGGGAGCGCCCTAAGCTTCCCCTTGGGGGGAAGCTGGCAAAAATCTTCGATTTTTGACTGATGAGGGGGCTGTTCGCAGCGAAAACATGTAACATTTTCGGCGAATTGGTGCAGTGACCCCTCATCCGCCTCACTTCGTTCGGCACCTTCCCCCTCGGGGGAAGGTTTTGGTGCGCTAAACGATCATTTACGGGACTGCCACATTGTGGCTTCTTGACTAATTTGTTATGTTTGCTATAATGGTCAGCAGAAAATAACAGCGAGGTCAAGCTATGAACAAGAAAACATTATGGATCACTCAAACAGCCGTTATGCTGGCGCTTTTGATTGTGCTGCAGTGGCTGACAAAGCCTTTAGGACAGATCGTTACCGGCTCCTGCGTCAATGCGGTGCTGGCAGTTTCGGTGCTGCTTGGCGGATTGTGGTGCGGTGTCACGGTGGCGGCGGTTTCGCCTTTTTGTGCCTTTTTGCTGGGCATCGGTCCCCAGCTGTTTGCCATTATTCCTGCTATCGCGCTGGGAAATGCGGTGTATGTTCTGGCACTTCATTTTGTATATAAAGAAAGCCTGTGGAGCAGGATCGGGGCGCTTTTGAATGCATCGCTGGGAAAATTCGGCGTGCTGTATCTTGTGGTGGTGGAGCTGCTGTGCCGGGTGCTGCCGCTGAAGCAGCCTCAGATCGACACCTTTACTGCCATGTTTTCCGCGCCCCAGCTGGTGACGGCGCTGATCGGCGGCGGTGTGGCGATGCTGATTTTGCCGATTTTAAAAAAGCTTTGAGGAGATGATGCTATGCGTGGAATTCCGTCTTTGATTACAGACATTCGTAAAAAAGTATTCACTGAGGTAGCCCGGATGGCGTACTCCGGCAAGGGCTACGAGGGTGTGGACGAGCTGCCGTACATCATTGTACCCGGCGACCGTCCGTTGCACAGAGAATCCGTGTTTTTGGAGCGGGCAATCGCCAGCGAGCGGGTGCGGCTTGCTATGGGTCTGAACATCAATCCCATTCAGACAAGACATCTGATGACCGAGGGCATGGATGCTGCGGCGGTGGCGGAGCAGTATTACGAGCCGCCGCTGGTAAATATCATTCCCTATGCCTGCCATAGCTGCCCCACCAATCAGTATAAGGTCAGCAATTACTGCCAGAACTGCCTTGCGGCATCCTGCCAAAAGGTTTGCCCCAAGGACGCAATTTCTTTCAAAAACAACCGTTCTTACATCGATTTGGATAAATGTATTCGCTGCGGCAAGTGCGCCAAAGCCTGCCCCTACAATGCCATCGTGCATCTGCAGCGCCCCTGCGCGGCAGCCTGCGGTATGGATGCCATTGAGTCAGATGAATACGGCAGAGCCGTGATCAATCAGGACAAGTGCGTGGCTTGCGGCATGTGCCTGGTCAGCTGCCCTTTTGGCGCTATCGTGGATAAGGGTCAGATTTTCCAGACCATCCAGTCTATTTTGCAGGGTGACAAGGTCATTGCCATCGTCGCGCCTGCATTTATCGGTCAGTTCGGCAAGCACTCCACTCCGGGAAAGTTCATTGCCGCCATGAAAAAGCTGGGCTTCCACCGGATCGTGGAGGTGGCTATCGGCGCGGATATGTGTACCATCGAGGAAGCGAAGGACTTTTTGGAGAAAGTTCCGGCTGAGCAGAACTATATGGCAACCTCCTGCTGCCCGGCATGGCACTCTATGATCTTTAAGCTGTTCCCCGGAGAAGCGAAGAACATTTCCATGACGCTGACGCCCATGGTGTATACCGCCCGGCTGATGAAAAAGAAATATCCTGGCTGCAAGGTGGTGTTCGTTGGTCCCTGCGCTGCGAAAAAGCTGGAGGCGATCCGGGAGGATATTCGCTCCGATGTGGACTTTGTGCTGACATTTGAAGAGCTGCAGGGTATGTTCGAGGCCAAGGAGATCGACTTTGAGACCATTGAGCCTATGTACGACCTGAATGAGGGCACGGCTGCCGGTCGCGGCTTTGCGGTATCCGGCGGTGTTGCCGGTGCGGTAACGAATCTCATCAAGCAGACCAATCCGGATATGGAAGTCAAAACCGCCCGGGCGGAGGGTCTGCGGGATTGCCGCAAGCTGATGACCCTTGCAAAGGCAGGCAAATACAGCGGCTATCTTCTGGAGGGCATGGCTTGCCCCGGCGGATGTGTTGCCGGCGCAGGAACTCTGCTGCCGGTGGAGCTGGCAGCCGGCGTGGTTGGTCGCTATCAGAAAGAAGCAGATACCGACAGCCCGCTGAAAAGCCCCTATCGGGATCGGGCTGAAACCTTGGATTAAACAAAAAGCGTGCCACAAGGCACGCTTTTTGCTTTGGGATGGAGGATTCTGCATATTGCCTTTTTGTGGGAAATGTGATAAAGTATGTGCACGATAAAAAAGGAGGCTGCCGAAATGGAATATAATGATATATATGATGTTAACCGGCAGCTGACCGGTCGGGTACACTGCAGAGGTACTTCCTGGAAACCCGGGGAATACGGGCTTGTGGTGTGCGTTTGGGTCTACGACGGAAAGGGGAATCTTCTCATGACCCGCCGGGCAAAGGGCAAAAGCTTTGCCGGCACATGGGAAAACTCCGGCGGTGCTGCCAAAGCGGGGGAGACCAGCCGGCAGGCCATCGCCCGGGAGCTTTTTGAGGAAACGGGAATCCGGGCTGCCCAGGAGGAATTTGAGCTCATTGATTCCGACATTGATAACCATACGATCTATGATTTTTACTGCCTGCAGCGGCAAACACCGGTGGAGGAAATCGTGCTTTTGCCCGGGGAGACCGACGGTGTCAAGTGGGTTAATTTTCAGCAGGTGCATGAGATGATCCGAAGAAAGGAAATTTGCTGGATCATTGCCAATCAGTTCCTCAAGCAGGAAAAAATGCTGAAACTTAAGCAGATTGCACAAGATTAAAAGGAAAATTTTGTTACATCAAGCCGGGATTTGCTCTTGCAAATCCCGGTCTTTTTGCGATATAATGAAAAAAAGCGTTTTAGTTGTCCCGGCGAAAACGCTGTTGCCGGGGTACAAAAAACGTTTTTCTTTTTTATTCTTTTCATACGGAGGAAACCACCATGATTGAACTGAAAAAATTGCCCGTACAACGCGGAAAGGTACCGCTGCGCTATGCAACCGGTCATTTTGCCACCAACCACAGCCATATCAATTATTATATTGATATTACATATCAGAAGACCCGCTTGAGCGAAGCCAAGGATACCGCCAAGGAGCTGGTCTCCCATTTTATCAACAACACTCCCGTGGATACGGTTTTGTGCCTGGACGGCACTGCTGTGCTGGGTGCCTGCATCGCAGAGGAGCTGACCAAGAGCGGTTTCCGCACCATCAATCAGCATCAGACCATCTATGTTGTGGAGCCGGAGTTTAATTCCAACTCCCAGATGATCTTCCGTCAGAATATCCAGCCCATGATCCGGGATAAGCACGTCCTGGTGCTGATGGCATCCGTTACCACCGGCTTTACCGCAAAGCGCGCCATTGAAGCCATCGGCTACTACGGCGGCCGGGTGGCAGGCGTTGCCGGTATTTACCGCGCGGTGGACGAGGTTGCGGGTTATCCCGTGCGCTCTGTTTACAGCGTCAACGATCTGCCGGATTACGCAAGCTATGACAGCCGGGAATGCCCCTACTGCAAGCAGGGTCGCAGAATCGACGCGCTGGTCAACAGCTTCGGTTATTCTGTTCTGTAAGAAAAATGTAAAAATCGCGCCTGTCTTTGGACGGGCGCGATTTTTTGCTTATACATTATAATATATAATAAGGCAAAAAAATAACGAGGCGAATGCCTCGAAAAAATGAAAATTATGGATTGACAAACGGACGAAGATGATATATAATGGTCTTCCATACTGCGATAATATGCCCCAATAGGCATCCTGCCCAGCATGGTCATATTACCACAGGTTGTGGCGGTTGTCAAGTGAAAAAGATAAGAAAACTTACAACTGTTCCGCGCGTATCAAAATGTGAACTACACAACATTCAGGCGAAAGCCGAAAGAAAGGCTGTGATGATCCATATGGTCAAGGACGTAAAGTTCGGCAAGACCATGCGTAAATCCTACGCAAAGTATGATGAGATCCTTGAGATCCCCAACATGCTCAAAATCCAGAAGGACTCCTATGAGTGGTTTCTGAAAGAGGGCCTGCGGGAAGTTTTCAAGGACGTGGGCACCATTACCGTCTTCTCCGGTAAGCTGGAGCTTTCTTTCCTGGATTACTCCATGGACGAGAAGCCCAAGTATACCATTGAGGAGTGCAAGGAGCGGGACGCTACCTATGCAAAGCCCATCAAGGTCCGTGTGCGCCTGCGCAACACCGAGACTGACGAGATCAAGGAGCAGGAGATCTTCATGGGAGATTTCCCCATTATGACCAATGGCGGCACCTTTGTTATCAACGGTGCTGAGCGTGTCATTGTTTCCCAGATCGTCCGTTCTCCCGGCATGTACTACGGTCACGAGGTGGACAAGGCTGACCAGCATACCTACACCGCTACGGTCATTCCTTACCGCGGTGCCTGGCTGGAGTATGAAACCGATAACTCCAATGTATTCTGGGTTCGTATCGACAAGAACCGCAAGCTGCCCATCACCAGCCTGATTCGTGCTATGGGTGTTTCCACCGACGAGCAGATCAAGGCTATGTTCGGCGAGGACGAGCGTATTCTTGCGACTCTTGAGAAGGATCCCTGCAAGACCCGCGAGGAAAGCTTGCTGGAGATCTATCGCCGTCTGCGTCCCGGTGAGCCTCCCACGGTGGAGACTGCCATTGCCCATCTGGAAGGTCTGCTGTTTGATGCACACCGCTACGATGTGAGTAAGGTGGGTCGCTATAAGTTCAACAAGAAGATGGAGATCTGGAACCGTCTTTCCGGTCAGGAGCTGGCAGAGCCCATTGCCGATCCCATGACCGGCGAGATCCTGGCTATGCCCGGCGACTTTGTCAGCCGCGAGATGGCCAAGACCTTCAGCAAGAAGGGCGTCAACGAGGCTACCATCAAGGTCGGCGACAGCAAGGTCAAGATCCTGTCCAACGGCATGGTGGACATGTCTCAGTTTGTGAACTTTGATCCGGCTGAGTACGGCATTCGCGAGAAGGTTCGCTTCAGCGTGCTGAAGGAAATGCTGGAAACTGCCGATATCAACTGGGAAGAGGCTATCGCTGAGCGTTATGACGATCTGATCCCCAACCATATCATTGTCGACGACATCATGGCATCCATCAACTACCTCAACTGCGTGGCTATGGGCGTAGGTGTTGCTGATGATATTGACCACCTGGGCAACCGTCGTCTGCGCTGCGTAGGCGAGCTGCTGCAGAACCAGTTCCGCATCGGCTTCAGCCGCTTGGACCGCGTGATCCGCGAGCGCATGACCGTGCAGGATCTGGACGCTGTTACCCCCCAGAGCCTCAT
>JAZQHM010000080.1:0-19788 GCA_045540575.1 Faecousia sp.
CGTCGCCCAGACCACCGGACTTGGCATAGGGTGCACCTTCGGATGCCAGAATGGCGATTTTCATACGATTTCTCCTTTTTTTACAATGATGGGATTGGATTCGGTGCCGATCAGAGTCGCGCCGGGACGGACCACCACATCCTTATCCAGAATTACGTTTTTGAGCTTTGCGTTTTCACCGATGACGGTGTCATTCATAATCAGGCAGTTCTCCACACTTGCGCCGGCACTGACGCTGACCTGGCGGAAAAGAATGGAATTCTTCACGTGGCCATCCAGCATACAGCCGTCGGCAACGATACAGTTGTCCAGCTCGCAGGCCTCGCCGTAATAGGTGGGAACACGGTCACGGACTTTGGTATAGACCGGATGGTTGAAGCCAAAGATATCGTGGCGCAGATCCTTGTTGATGAGTGCCAGGGAATTGCGGAAGTACTCTTCCACAGTTTCGTTGAACAGGGCAGGCCCCTGGAACTGATAGATGTTGACGCTGACGGTGCCGGCCTGCCAGCCGCCCATCACCAGGTCCCGGTCCATATGGAACTGGTTGTGGGCGATGCACTCCTGCACCTTATGGAGCAGGAACTTCCGTGACAGTACGAAGATGTCCATAGAGGCAAGATAGCTGGGATCGGCCACATAGTCAACGGCCATATCGGCGATCTCACCGGCTTCGTCCAGCTTCACCGCCAGATCCAGCTTCTTTTTGCCGTTGGCGATGCCCTGCTTTGTGACCACGGTCACATCCCTGCCGCTTCGGATATGGGAGGCGATGACCCGGGTCAGGTCGATGTTGTAGACAATGGCGGAGTCGGCCATAACAACCAGTTCATCGTCGGTACCGAACTCCAGGAAGTCCATTGCGAAATTCAGATTGTCCAGCTTGCCGCGGTAGATATCTGTGGTGGACATTGCGTAGGGGGTCAGGAATTCCAGACCGCCCTCTTCCAGCTCCAAGCCCCATTCTTCACCGGCGCCTACATGGTTCATAAGGCTCTGGAAGTTGTGGCGGGAGACGACGCCGATGTGGCGTACGCCGGCAGCGGCAAGATTGGAAAGGGCAAAATCTATCTGACGGTAGCGACCGCCGAAGGGCAGGCTTGCCATAGTGCGCTTGTTGGTCAGCGCGCCGAGAGATGCGTCATTGGTAAAAATGATTCCCATTACATTCATGGCCATACCCTCCTTTACAGCATTTCACCGGGCAGCAGCACGGTGTTGTCTTCCACGACAGCGCCCTTGGAGGTGACGCTGATCTTCTTCTTTTCCTTGTCCTTGAAAGCGCCGCCGACCACAGCATTTTTGCCGACACGGCTGTTCTCGCCCAAAATGGCATGACGGACGATGGCACCGGGGGCAATCACCACACCGGGCATCACAACGCTGTCCTCCACCAAGGCATCTGCACCTACGGTGCAGCCTACGGAAATGACGCTGTGGCGGACAGTGCCGTAGATATCAGAGCCTTCTGCCACGAAGGAATTAACGATCTTGGCATTCTCGTCGATGTAGGAAGAGGGATGGGCATCGTTACGGGCGTAGATCTTGCTGCGCTCGTCGCCGCGGATATTGAACTCGGGATTCTTGCCCAAAAGCTCCATATTGGCTTCCCACAGAGAATCGATGGTTCCCACATCTTTCCAGTAGCCGTCGAAGGGGTAAGCCATCATCTTGTGGCCTGCATTCAAAAGGGTGGGGATGATGTTCTTGCCGAAGTCGTTGGAGGAATCGGGGTCTTCCTCATCGTTGATAAGGGCTTCTCTCAGAACGCTCCAGTTGAACACATAAATGCCCATGGAAGCGTTGGTGGACTTGGGCACCTTGGGCTTTTCTTCAAACTCATAGATGGAGTTGTCGGGATTGGTATTGAGGATGCCGAAGCGGGAAGCTTCCTCCAGCGGCACATTGCGCACGGCGATGGTGCAGGAGGCTTCATGCTTTTCGTGGTATTCCACCATGGCGGCATAGTCCATCTTATAAATATGGTCGCCGGAAAGAATGACCACATATTCCGGGTCAAAACGCTCGATAAAATCGATGTTCTGATAAATGGCATTGGCAGTGCCCTTGTACCAGCCGGACTTTTTGTCGTGGCGCTCGTAGGGGGGCAGCACCTGGGCGCAGCTGTGGGTCTTGTTCAAGCCCCAGGGCTGACCGTTGCCTATGTACTCATTCAGCTCCAGGGGCTGATACTGGGTCAGAATGCCCACGGTATCGATGCCGGAGTTGACGCAGTTGCTTAGGGGGAAGTCGATGATGCGGTACTTACCGCCAAAGGGTACGGCAGGTTTGGCTGTTTTTTCAGTCAGAACCTTCAAACGGCTGCCCTGACCGCCTGCCAGCAGCATTGCGATGCAGCGCTTCTTCTGGAAATACATAAATACAGCTCCTTATTGTGATGTCCCGGAACAACCGGGCAATAATTTTCCATGAATAACATACCATATTTTTCCCGATTAAGAAAGGGACAAATTGGCTAAAATATCCGTTAACTTTCTGTCATTTTCCACAACGCAGCGCCAAGGAATGGGGATGTTACTGGGAGTTTCGACAGTTTTTCTGCGTTTTTCCATCCAAATCACACCCAGCCAGCGCCCAAATTTCAAGCCGCAGTTTTTGCATTCAAAGCTGTATGTATAGCCAAGGCGCTCGTGGAAGCGGATGGATGCGTCGTTTTCCGAGGTGATGAGAGAAAAAATCACTTGATAGCCCTGCTGCCACATGATTTCTTCCAAAGCGGCATAAAGCTGACGGCCGATGCCCTTTCCGTGAATCTCCGGGGCAAGATAGATGGAGACCTCGCCGCACCAGCTGTAAGCGGCGCGCTCAAAGGGGGCGCTGCCGTAGGCATAGCCCAGTACGATTCCGTCTTCTTCCCAAACAAGCCAGGGGAATTGGGCGGTAACGGCTTCGAAGCGGGCGGTAAATTCCGCTAATGAGGGCACGGTATATTCAAAGGTGTAGGTGGTATTCAAAATGTAGGGTGCGTAGATATTAAGGATCGCCGGAATATCGGCTTTCGTTGCCATGCGGATCATAAAGTCACCTCGCAAAATCAAATTATGATGTTATTTCTATTTTACCTGTTACAGCTGTGACAGTCAAGGTTGACATGAAAGAAAAGAAAGGGTAAAATAATGGAAGACTTATTTTTCAAGGAGGGAAATGCATGGACACCGGCAATAGTGGCAGTATACCGGACCGAAGTAGAAACACGCCGCGTCTGTGCGTGGCTTTCTGATTCTTCGGCCTTGCGAAGCTGCCTTTAATTTTCAAAATTAAAGGAGGAATGCAAAATGGCTGAACGATTTGAGATCGTTGAAAAAGCACTCCTTCGTATGCTGGAGGAGAAAAAATATGCAGGATTACGGGATATCCTGCTGGTGATGAACCCCATTGATATTGCGCAGCTGTTTCTCGATTTGGAGGAGGAACGGATCCCGCTGCTTTTCCGGCTGCTGCCGAAAGAATTGGCGGCGGAAACCTTTGTGGAAATGGAGCCGGATGCTCAGGAATTGCTGATCCGCAGCTTTTCCGATAATGAGCTGAAGGAAATCGTGGACGAATTGTATGTCGACGATGCGGCAGACATCATTGAGGAAATGCCTGCCAATGTGGTCAAGCGGATCCTGCGTTCCGCGGACCCCGAAATGCGCCGGTCTATCAATCAGATTCTGCGCTACCCCGAAAATTCCGCAGGCTCCATCATGACCACGGAATATGTGACGCTGCGCCCCAATATGACGGTGGAAGAAGCAATTTTGCGTATCCGCCGGCAGGGTGTCGACAAGGAGACCATCTACACCTGCTATGTCACCGGCGCCGATCGGGTGCTGCAGGGCATCGTCACGGTAAAGGATCTGCTGCTGGCGGTGGATGACGAAACCTTGATCAAGGATATTATGTTAACCCACATGATCTTCGTCAACACCCTGACCGACCAGGAAGATGTGGCGAAAATGTTTGCCAAGTATGATTTCCTTGCGCTGCCTGTTGTGGACGGCGAGGGGAGAATGGTGGGTATCGTCACAGTTGACGATGCCATTGACGTCATTGAAGAAGAGACCACAGAGGATATGGAGCTGATGGGCGGTATTTTGCCCACGGAAAAGACCTATCTTAAGAGCTCCGCATTCGATCTTTTTAAGAGCCGCATCCCGTGGCTGATGCTTTTGATGGTGTCGGCAACCTTCACGGGGCTGATCATAACCGCTTTTGAAGGTGCGCTGGCGGCGCAGGTGGCACTGACGGCATTTATCCCCATGCTGATGGGTACCGGCGGCAACTCCGGCAGCCAGTCCTCTGTTACGGTGATCCGCGCGCTGAGCCTTGACGAGCTGCGGTTTTCCGATATTGGACGGGTGCTGTGGAAGGAGTTGCGGACGGCGGTGCTGTGCGGCATCGCGCTGGCGATCGTGTGCTTTGTGAAGATCTGGCTGGTGGATCATCTGCTGATGAACAACCCCGACATTACGCTGATGGTGGACGCGGTGGTGTGTCTGACCCTGGCGGTGACGGTGGTGGGTGCAAAGCTTGTGGGCTGCGCGCTGCCTATGATCGCAAAGGTCATGAAGCTGGATCCTGCAGTTATGGCGAGTCCTTTCATTTCCACCATTGTGGACGCGCTGAGCCTTTTGGTTTATTTCTTATTTGCCAATGCTTTGCTGGGAGTATAAAAAAAGAGCCTGCCGGGACGGCAGGCTCTTACTATTTACTTAACCAGCAATTCCGCGATCTGGATTGCATTGGTGGCAGCGCCCTTACGGACCTGGTCGCCGCAACACCACAGCGCCACAGCATTGTCATCCGTCAGGTCGGGACGGATTCTGCCGACGAACACGATGTCCTGATCGGAGGTATCCAAAGGCATGGGGTACATCTTCTTGGAAAGGTCATCCACCAGCTTGACACCGGGAGCATTTGCCAAGACTTCTTTGACCTGTGCCACAGTTACGGGCACATCAAAATGGCAGGAAACGGAAATGGAGTGGCTGCGGACAACAGGCACGCGGACGCAGGTGCAGGTGACCTTCAGCTCCGGCAGATGCATGATCTTGCGACCTTCGTTCTGCATCTTCATTTCCTCGCTGGTATAGCCCTCAAAGCTTTCGCCGCCGATCTGGGGAATCAGATTGTAGGCGATCTGGTGAGAGAATACCTTAGGCTCGTAGGTCTTACCCTCCCGCAGGGCTTCCACCTCAGCCATCAGCTCGATCGGACCGCCGGCGCCTGCACCGGAAACGGCCTGGTAAGTAGAGGCGGTCATGGTACGGATGGGGGCGATGGAGTTGAGCGCATTGACAGCAGTAAGGGTGATGATGGTGGAGCAGTTGGGATTAGAGATAATGCCGCTGTGCCACTTAACATCCTCGGGGTTGACCTCGGGAACGACCAAAGGCACCTTGGGGTCCATACGGAAAGCGGAGCTGTTATCCACAAACACAGCGCCGGCTTTGGTAATGGCGGGGGCAAACTGCTTGGCAATATCGTTTTCCGCAGCGCCCAGAACGATATCCACACCCTCGAATGCTTCGTCGCAGGCAAGCTGGATGGTTACATCCTCGCCCTTAAACTTAAGGGTCTTGCCGGCACTTCTTGCCGATGCCAGAGGAATCAGCTTGCCAACGGGGAAATTCCGCTCCTGCAGAACTTTGATCATTTCCTGTCCCACGGCGCCGGTTGCGCCCAGGACGGCAACAGTATAGGTTTTCATTTCACATACCTCCAAAGGGGATTACTTAACGAAGCTGTTATACAGCACGCGGATGGCTTCGGCAAAGTCCCGGTTATCCACACCAAAGATAATATTCAATTCGTCGGGACCCTGGTTGATCATGCGGATGTTGATGCCGGCTTCGCCCAAGGCGGCGAAGATCTTACCGGAAATACCGGGGCGGAATGCCATCTTACGACCGACAGCCGCGACAACGGCGATCTGATCGTGGACATCCAGCGTATCGGGCTCGGCTTCCTTTTCGATCTCTGCCATAATGGTATAAAGGTGGGGGGCAACATCGGCGGTGGGCATCACAACAGACACATTGTCAATGCCGTTGGGAACATAGTCGATGGAAATGCCGTGGCGCTCCAAAACCGTCAGCACCTTCCGCAGAACACCGACCTGATTGCTCATGCCACGCTTGGACATGGAGATGATGGTAAAGTCCTTCTTGCCGGTAATGCCGGTGATGAAGCGGTTGGGGTCGGTATCGGTGAAGTCTTCCTTGATCATGGTGCCGGGGGCGCTGGGATCGTTGGTATTGCGGATGTTGAGGGGGATATTCTTCTCGCGGACGGGGAAGATGGCGTCCTCGTGAAGCACCTGGGCGCCGGAGTAGCTCAGCTCCCGCAATTCGTCGTAGGTTACCTCGGGGATTGCCGGGGGATCTTCTACAATTGGGGGGTCAGCCAACAAAATGCCGGAAACATCCGTCCAGTTTTCATAGACATCGGCAACCAAAGCGGCAGCTGCCAAAGAGCCGGAAATATCACTGCCGCCACGGGAGAAGGTGCGGATACGACCGTCGGGCATGACACCGTAGAAGCCGGGGATCACAACACCGCCCTTGATAGGCACCTGCTTGCGCAGGGCGTCATAGGAAGCTTTCTGATCCACGGTGCCGTCAAAATTGAATTTGACCCAGTTGGCGGCATCTACAAAGTGGAAGCCGAGATAGGCTGCCATCAGCTTGGCGGAGAAATATTCGCCGCGGCTTGCCAGCTCATCCTGAGAAACCTCCTTGGCATCCAGCCGTGCCTTCAGGGCTGCAAAATCCGTTTCCAGATCCAGCTTGATGTTCAGATCGTCCCGAATCTGCAGATAACGGGAGGTGATCATCTCAAAAACGCCGGTGCAGTCCACACCGTACTGGGTATGGGCATGGCACAGATAGAGAAGATCGGTGATCTTGTGGTCGCTTTTGTTGCGCTTACCGGCGGCGCTGACCACCACCACGCGGCGGTCGGGATCGCTTGCCAGAATGTCGCGGATCTTTTGATATTGACCGGCGTCTGCCATAGAGGAGCCGCCGAATTTTACTACTTTCAGCATATTCTTTCCTGCTTTCTGTTGGTTAAATGAGGGCAGCGATGAAGGCATCGGGATTTGCCTTCCGCCATTCGTGCATAGTCTTTACGCTGACGGGATTTGTGATAACCGCGTTGCCCCAGCGCTCTTTGACATCGTCCCAGGCTGCGCCCCGGACATAGTAGCAAAGCGTTTCGTCGTTGACGGCGGCGACCTTTTCACCATAGGGGCTGTAGAAGCCCTTGCCGCAGAGGATATCCACGCAATCCTGCAAAACATTATATGCAGTGGGGTAGCGACCTGCGCCCTGACCGTAGAAGCTCATGCGGTCGGATGCGCTGCCGTAGAGGGTGATGAGGTTGAAATTTAAAGGAACAGCAGCCTCCAAAGAGCCGGCGGGACACAGCGTGGGCTGCACATACACGGAGTAAGCACCGTCGTTGACCTTTCCGGTGGAGATCAGCTTACACACATAGCCGTGGCTTTTGAAATTCTCCACATCTTCAGCGGAGATCTTGCTGATGCCAGCCACGGGAACGGTGGCGGTGTCCAAACTGACACCAAAAGCAATGTTGGAAGAAAGAATAATCTTATGCCAAGTATCGATGCCCTCCACATCGGTGGTGGGGTTTGCTTCTGCATAGCCCAAAGCCTGCGCCTGCTTCAGCGCTTCGTCATAGCCAAGACCCATGCGGGTCATGTTGTCAAGAATGTAGTTGCAGGTGCCGTTCATAATGCCGCCGACTGCGCTCATGGTCTGTGCCCGGCGGGAACGCTCCACTTCGCTGAGCCAGCCGATACCGCCGCCTACGGCTGCGGTGCAGCGGAATTTCAGTCCCTTTTTTTCGGCCAGAGGAATCAGCTCGTCATAGAAGGTTGCCACCAGCGCCTTGTTGGAGGTGACGATGTTCTTACCGGCTTCCATAGCAGCGCGGACAAATTCATAAGCCGGGTGCAGACCGCCCATGGCCTCAATAACGGTGTCGATGCTGTCGTCTGTCAGGATGTCCTGATAGTTTTTGGTGACGGTTGCATCGGGGAGGGACACATCCTCCAGGCAGAGGACTTTTGTGACCTGCATATCGGTGCGCATTCGTGTCAGGTCATACAAACCCTTTCCCACAACGCCGAAACCCAATAATCCGATATTCATGATAAGCCCTCCTTTTAAGAACAGTTGTTTTCTTGCCGAAAACACTTGCTTTTTTAGTGGAAACAGTATATCATATATCCAACCAAAAACCAAGCTTTTTTGTAAAAAAGTTCATCTTTTGTGCAGATAGCAAAGAAAAGGGCTTTTTTAGAGGAGGAAGTTATGCAATATCATTCCACGCGGGGTGCAGCGCCCCGTACGGACAGCGCGCAAGCAGTGCTGACGGGATTGGCATCTGACGGGGGACTCTACCTGCCGGAGAGGATCCCGGCTTTTGATTGGGAAAAATGTGTGGCATCTGAGGCCATGGATATGGCGCAGATGATCCTGTCTGCCTTCCTGCCGGATATTCCGGATATGGGCGGGCTTGTGAAAAAAGCATACACGGGAAAATTTGAGACAGAAGCGCTGACTCCCACGGTTAAAGTGGGTCAGTTTACGGTGCTGGAGCTGTTCCGGGGACCTACCTCTGCGTTTAAGGATGTGGCGCTTTCCATGCTGCCGCAGCTGATGACCGCAGCCAAGACCGCCAAGGGCATGAAAGAGGACATTCTGATCCTCACAGCAACCTCCGGTGACACCGGCAAGGCTGCGCTGGAGGGCTTTAAGGATGTGCCCGGTATCCGGATTTGTGTATTTTATCCCGATGGCGGTGTCAGCCAGGTCCAGCGCCGGCAGATGGTAAGTCAAGAGGGTAACAATGTGGCAGTTTGCGCCATCCGGGGCAATTTCGACGATGCGCAGACCGGCGTGAAGAATGTGTTTGCCGCCTGCGCCGGCAAGGAGCTGCCCTTTGCGCTGTCCAGCGCCAATTCCATCAACATCGGTCGTCTGGCACCCCAGATCACCTATTATTTTAAGGCATACCGGGATCTTTTGGATCGCGGCGAGATCAAGCTGGGAGACGAAGTGAATTTCTCCGTTCCCACCGGCAATTTCGGTGACATTCTGGCAGGTTATCTTGCAAAGCTTTTGGGTCTGCCCGTTGGCAAGCTGATCTGCGCGTCCAATGCCAACAATGTGCTGACCGATTTTATCCGCACCGGCACATACGACCGCAAGCGTCCGCTGCACAAGACCCTTTCTCCCAGTATGGACATTTTGGTGTCTTCCAATTTGGAAAGGCTTTTGTATTTGATGAGCGGCGATACCGCCTTGGTTGCGAAGCTTATGAAGCAGCTGAGCGAAGAGGGTGCTTACACCGTACCCGTAGCGCTGCTTGAGAAGATTCAGGCGGAATTCTGGGCAGGCTGCTGCGACGATGAAGGCGGCAAGGCTGCCATCTGCAAGGTTTGGAAGGAGCATGGCTATCTTTGCGACACCCACACCGGTTCCGGCTGGGCAGTTGCAGAAGATTATGTTAACCAAACCGGCGACAACCGCCCCATGGTGGTGTTGTCCACCGCCTCCCCCTATAAGTTCCCGGCGGCAGTGCTGAGCGCCATCGGCGGCGACGGCAGCGGCGATGAATTTGCCCAAATGGAGCGGCTGCAGGAGATGACGGGTGTGACCATTCCCAAGAATCTTGCAGGTCTGCGGCAAAAGTCAGAAAAGCACACCGGTGTCATCAACAAGGACGACATGCTGGAGTATGTGCTGAAGCTGTAAGGAGAGAGAATTATGAAACGAGTAACCATTCGCGTGCCGGCTACCACGGCTAACTTAGGTCCGGGCTTTGACGCTTTCGGCTGCGCGCTGAGCCTTTATACCGATGTGACCTTTGAAGAGTCGGATTTTGGTTTGGAGATCACCGGCTGCGAGGAAGAATATGCAGGTCCGGATAACCTTGCCTATATTTCCTACAGTGCAGTTCTGGCATCCATGAACGAAGAGCTGCGGGGTATTAAGATCCACATTGAAAGTCAGATTCCCATTGCCCGCGGCTTGGGCTCTTCTGCGGCTCTGCTGGTGGCAGGCGCTATGGGCGCCAATGTGCTGCGGGGCAACAAATTGTCCATTCAGGGCTTACTTAACATTTGTAACGCTATGGAAGGTCACCCGGATAACCTCGCGCCTGCTTTCTTTGGAGGATTGACCGCCTCTATGGTGGATAACGGCTTGCCGGTAACGGTGAATTTCCCGCTGCATCCTGACTGGGAATTCCTTGCGCTGGTGCCGGACTTTCATTTGCAGACCTCTGTTGCCCGTGAGGTGCTGCCTACGGAATACGACCGCGCGGACGCGGTTTACAACATCTCCCACGGCGCTATGGTGCTGAAAGCTTTGGAGCTGGGTGATGAAAAGCTGCTGCGCAATGCCATGCAGGACCGGATCCATCAGCCCTACCGTAAGAGCATGATCACAGACTACGAAAAAATTGAGGGTCTGATCCGCACCACCGGCGCGGCATTCTGCCTCAGCGGCGCAGGACCTACTCTGCTGTGCATCACCCGTAACCCCGGCTTGGAAGAAAAGCTTGCGAAAAAGCTTGCCACCATCACCACAGCAAACTGGGAAATGCTTCCCCTGCATGTGGAATTTGAAGGCGCAAGAGTGCTTCGTGAAGAATAAAAAATGCGCCCCAACGGGGCGCGTTTTTTTATTCCATTTCCACCATTTCTTCTTTCAGCTCGTTCCTGCGGACAAGGTAGCGGCGAATGGCAAAAAGTCCTGCAATGCAGGCGATGCAAGCCACATTGCTCCAGGGATCGTCGTGAGAAAGGATAACATGGCGGGTGATCGCCACGGTCAGCACCTCCAGCACGTTTGCCGGGGTGGTGTCGATGAGCATACGCACAAACTCCAGACCAACCACGATGGTAAGGACATTGTGCAGATATTGATTTAAGTCTGCATTCAAAATACCGGCATTCCAGATCTGCAACAGCTCAAGACCCAGACACACGATCAGCACGATAATCGTGATCACGGCAATGATCCGCTCGATAACGTGCAGAATCCGGCGAAATACATGCTCCACACGCAGGTCGCGCTTGGCAAGTTTCTCCATGCGGGCATCCAAATGGGGGTCTGCGGGGGTTTTCCCATGGTGATGATGGCTCATAGGGCAGCCTCCTTTTTGTCATTTTCTGTAGTATACAGGAAAAATCCGCCAAAGAAAAGGGGATGTCTTAAGATTTTGTTATTTTTTCCAAAATAGTGTTGACTTTTTTGTGGAAATGGAATATAAAGTGGGGGATTCTGAAAGAATTTGTGAGGTAACGGTATGAAATGGGGAACTTTTGGGGCAGTGCACATCGCGTCGCTGGTTTTTGCTGCGGGTATGATCGTGGCGCTGTACTTTCTGCTGAAAAACAAATCACAAAAGGTGCAGACCATTGTTTTGGGAATTTTGTCTTTTTCCGGCATTGCGGCGGTGATCTTCAATCTGCTGATGTGGGGAAGACCTTTGGAATATCTGCCGCTGCACCTTTGCTCGGTCAACGCGCTTTTGCTGCCTATTGCGGTGTTTAGTCGCAATAAGACCATCAGCAATCTGCTGCTGGTTTGGAGCCTGGGCGCGCTGGCGGCATTGGTGATGAATCAAGCTGTGGCGCAGGCGCAGGTCTTAGACCCGGTTTTCTGCTTTTTCTATTTCCCCCATGCGCTGGAGTTCGGCATCCCGATTCTTATGTTCAAGCTGGGGCTGGTGAAAAAAGATCCCAAGTGCATTGTGTCCACCGTTGGCATTACCATGGGTGTATACACCTTGATCCACTTTTTCAACAAGGCGCTGAATGCAGCTCAGCTTTTGGATCTCAACGGCGAGGTGATCAAGGTCAACTATATGTACTCCATTGATCCGGAAAATCCGCTTTTGGCGCTGTTTTATAAAGTGATTCCTTTTGAATACTGGTATATGTACATGATCGTGCCGATTTTGGTGGTGTATCTTCTCATCGTCTATGCGCCCCAGCTGCTGAAAAAAAGAACAAACGGGTGACCGATCGGTCACCCGTTATTTTTATCCTTTTGCCATGCAGAGTCTGCGCAGTACCATAAGGAAAATATCACCCCAGGTAAGCCGCTCCACGGCAGTTTCCGCGACCATAGGCACTTGCGCTAAAATCTGCTCCCCGGCTTTTACGGTCAGTGTCCCCAATTTCTGTCCCTTGCTGACGGGGGCGCTGACCTGTTCGTCAAGAGTTACCTGTGTAGTTACCATATCCCGCTGGGATTTGTCGATGAGCAGGGAAGTATCCTCTGCCGGCACAGCCGCTACGGAATCCCGCGTACCCAGCTTGACCGGCACGGTGCTGCTTTGGGGCAGCTGAGGCGTGACAAGCGCGTAGTTTGCAAAGCCGTAGTCCAGCAGCTGCTTGCAGGCGGCAAATCGATCCTGGGAGGTTTCCGCGCCCATGACAACCGCTACCAGTCCCAGCCCTTCCCGCTGGGCGGTGGCAGAAAGACAATAGCCTGCCTGAGAGGTAAATCCGGTCTTTAGCCCGGTTGCGCCGGGGTAAAAGCGGACAAGCTTGTTGGTATTGGCAAGACCAAATTCCCCGTTTCGAACAGTATCCATCCAAATGGTGGTGAATTTTTGAATATCGGGGTGATTTTTCATCAAAACCCTGCTCATAATGGCAATGTCGTGGGCAGAGGTTAGGTGATCTTTTGCGTTTTCGTCATCGTCAAGACCGGTGCAGTTGACGAAATTGGTGTCACCCATGCCCAGCTCTTTGGCGCGGCTGTTCATCAAGGCGACAAAAGCCTCTTCTGAGCCTGCAATATGCTCTGCCATGGCGCAGGCGCAATCGTTGGCAGAGCTGACAGCGATGGATTTGACCATGTCCGTTACCGACATGGTTTCGCCCACCTTCAGATAAATCTGGCTGCCGCCCTTTGCAGCGGCGGCTTCCGAGGTGGTGACGGTATCGTTCCAGCTGATTTTGCCGGAATCGATGGCTTCCATGATCAGAAGCATGGTCATGACCTTGGTGACACTGGCTGGGGCTAATCTTTCATGAGCATTCTGCTCAAACAGCACGGTGCCGGTGGCAATATCCATCAAAAGGGCGCTTTTGCCCTTGACCTCCAGCGGTGCGGCATGGACAAAGGGTACGGCGGTCAAAAATAAGCATAGCGCCAGCAAAATACAAAGTCGTTTCATAGACTCTCCCTCCGGTTTTTTGGTGGTACAGCCTATGCGCTACAGGGACAGGATATGCGTTTTTCACATTTCAGTTTGACGGGCAGCATCAAAACCTTCCCCTTGGGGGGAAGGTGGCGCGCAGCGCCGGATGAGGGGATAAAAAACATAGGTATTCCCCTCATCAGTCAAAAATCAGAGATTTTTGCCAGCTTCCCCCAGTGGGGGAAGCTTTTGCGGTTTTGCCGCGAACTGCCCGACAAATCCCAATTTACATAGAAAAAGGACTGCGGGTGCAGTCCTTTTATTTCATAAACTTATCAATGGCATCGCAGAGATCTTCAATAGCATCCGTATCACCTGCGGCGACCGCGTCCACCATACAGTGGCGCATATGATCCTGCAAGATCACCTTGCCGGTGTTGTCGATGGCGGAGCGCACAGCAGCCAGCTGCACCAGCACCTCAGAGCAATCGTAGCCCTCTTCCACCATGCGCTTGACCTTTTCCAGGTGACCGATGGCACGGGCAAGGCGGTTGATGACGGCTTTTTGATTTTCATGGACATGTCCGTGGCTGTGGGCAATGCCGTGTTCGTGCATGTATGCGTGATCGTGTTCGTGATGATGGTCTGCCAAGGCGCAAGCCCCCTTTGTCGTTTTCTGCATTATACCCCAATTTTTTGGGGTATGCAAGCCCGTAGGGGGGATATTTGTGAAAATGTTTTGACGGATGGTGCGCTGTCTGCTATAATCATGAATTGAGATATGAAAAACGGAGGATACCGTTATGAGAATGCGTAAAATGAAAAATTTAGAGCCCCGCATGGAGCGCTGCGCCGATGTTCGGATCGCAGACCCTGCTTCCTTAAAGGGAAACTGGCGCTCTTTAAAGCCCGGCTGCACCGCCCTTTGGGTGGAAGTAGGCTGCGGCAAGGGCAAATTCACCGCCGAGACCGCCGAGGCAAATCCCGATGTGCTGCTCATCGCCGTGGAGCGCTGCCGGGAGGCCATGGTGGTTGCCATGGAAAAGGCGAAAAATATGGGTCTTAAGAATGTGTTTTACATCGATATGGATGTAGCGGGTATTGAGGAAATTTTCGCCCCCGGTGAGATCGACCGGCTGTTTATCAATTTCCCCGATCCCTGGCCCCGGAAGAAAAATGCCAAGCGGCGACTGACCCACAGAGGCTTCTTGGACAAGTATTGCCGGGTGGTCCGGGAAGGTGGCGAATTCCATTTCAAGACCGACAATGCACCTCTTTTTGAATTCTCCGTTGAGGAGTTTGCCGCTTGCGGTCTGCAGGTGAACAATTTGACAAGAAACCTCCATGAAAACGGAATCGTGGGCATTATGACCGGCTACGAGGAAAAGTTCTATGCTCTCGGAACGCCCATCAACCGCTGCGAAGTGGTTTGCAAGCCCTTTATTCTGCCCCCGGAAGAGAAGAAAAACGCGGAGGAAGAAGCATGAGCTATCACGCAGGTAACTGTGATGTTGCGGTGATCGGCGCCGGGCATGCCGGCATTGAAGCTGCTCTTGCCACAGCCCGGCTGGGTCTACACACCATCCTCTTTACCATCAATCTGGATGCGGTGGGCAATATGCCCTGCAATCCTGCCATCGGCGGCACCGGCAAGGGTCACCTTGTGCGGGAGATCGATGCGCTGGGTGGCGAGATGGGTATTGCAGCGGACAAGGCCTGCATTCAGTACCGGATGCTCAACCGGGGCAAGGGTCCTGCGGTCCACTCCTTGCGTGCTCAGGCGGATCGGCGGCTTTACCAATCGGTAATGAAGCACACTTTGGAAAAGCAGGAGAACTTAGAGCTGAAGCAGGGGCAGATCACGGAAGTTTTGGTGGAAAACGGCGCGGTTGTGGGTGTGAAGACCCAGCTGGGCGCCCGGTATGATGCCAAAGCTGTGATCATCGCCACGGGCACATTTTTGGACAGCACCATCGTCATTGGTGAAAATATCATTCCCTCCGGTCCGGACGGCATGCACCCCAGTGTGGGTCTTGCGGACAATCTGCGCAGCCTTGGGCTGCCTCTGCGCCGCTTTAAGACCGGAACACCCCCGCGAATCAACCGCCGCAGTGTGGATTTTTCCAAAATGGAGCTGCAGCCGGGAGATGAAAAGGCAGAGCCCTTTTCCTTCCGCACGGAGCACAAGGTGGAAAACAGCGCCGTGTGCTATCTGACCTATACCAACGAGAAAACCCACGATATTATCAAAGCAAATCTGCACCGCAGCCCCATTTACGATGGCACAATCTCCGGTGTGGGTCCGCGCTACTGCCCCAGCATTGAGACGAAAATCGTCCGTTTTGCAGATAAGCGGCGGCATCAGCTGTTCATTGAGCCCTGCGGGCTTAACACGGAGGAGCTTTATATTCAGGGATTTTCCTCTTCGCTTCCCGAGGATGTGCAGATCGCGATGATGCGCACGGTAACGGGACTCGAAAACGCAGAAATGATGCGTCCTGCCTATGCCATCGAATATGAGTGCATCGACCCCACGGCGCTGCTGCCTACCTTGGAAACCAAGGCGATTTCCGGACTTTACGGTGCCGGTCAGTTCAACGGTTCTTCCGGCTATGAGGAGGCGGCTGCCCAGGGTCTTGTGGCGGGCATCAATGCGGCGCGAAAGCTGCAGGGAAAAGAGCCCTTGATCCTGACCCGGGATACCAGCTATATCGGCACGCTTATTGACGATCTGGTGACCAAGGGTACGGAAGAACCCTACCGCATTATGACCAGCCGCTCGGAATATCGGCTGCTTCACCGGCAGGACAACGCCGATCAGCGGCTTTGCGCCATTGGCGCTATGGTGGGGCTTGTGCCGGAGGAACGGCTGAAGGCGGTGGAAGAAAAGTATGCGGCGGTAGAAAAGGAAATTGCCCGTTTGGAAAGCACCGGTGTGGCGGCAAGCGATGCACTTAACGAAATGCTTGCCGGCAGAGACAGCGCACCGGTTGCCAATTCTGCCCGGCTTGCTGATCTTTTGCGCAGACCGCAAGTCACCTATGCCGATATTGCGCCTTTCGATCCTCAGCGCCCGGAGCTTCCTCTGAGCGTGACTGAGGAAGTGGAGATTCAGGTCAAGTATGCAGGCTATCTGCAGCGGCAGCTGAAGCAGGTGGAAGAATTTAAGCGGGAAGAGCAGCGGCTGCTGCCCCCCGATATCGATTACCATGCCATTACCGGTCTTCGGTTGGAGGCGCAGGAGAAGCTGGCGGAGATAAGACCCATGTCTGTCGGACAGGCGGGGCGCATTTCCGGTGTCAGCCCTGCGGATATTGCGGTGCTGCTGATTTATCTGGAACAGAATAAGGATTGAACAAAAATCACCTCCCTTGCATAGATTGCACGGAGGTGATTTTTTATGGCCATCGTGAGAACGGACATACCCACAACCGCGCAGCTGTGCGAGGACACCATTTTGGCGCTGACGCAGCGGTATCCCGATATTTTAAGGTCGGAGCTTTTGACCACAACGGCTTTTGGCCGACCCATTCGCACATTGGTGATCGGGTCCGGGGCGAGGAAGGTGCTCTACACCGCAGCCCACCATGCAAACGAGTGGATCACAACCCCTGTGATACTGAAATTTATGGAAGAATTCGCCTCTGCCATAGAAACCGGCGGGCAGATCGGCGGGGTGGACGCGAGGGCGCTTTCGGATGCGGTGACGATTTTTACTGTGCCCATGGTAGACCCCGACGGGGTAGACTTGGTAACGGGGGCGATCCAGCCGGGGCAGGCGCAGTATGAGCAGGCGGCGATGATCGCCCGGCAGTATCCCACGATTCCCTTTCCCGATGGGTGGAAGGCGAATCTTTTGGGAGTGGACTTGAATCTTCAGTATCCTGCCGGCTGGCTGCGGGCGAGGGAAATCAAGTTTTCTCAAGGCTTCACAAGACCTGCACCCCGGGATTTCGTAGGCAGAGCGCCCTTGACCCAGCGGGAAGTCCGGGCATTGGCGGGCTACACGGAAACGGTGGATCCGGATTTGGTGCTGGCATACCATTCTCAGGGCAGGGTGATCTACTGGCTGTATGACGATATCGAAGTGCCCGGTGCCCGGGAATTGGGAGAAAGAATGGCAGCGGTCAGCGGCTATGCATTGGACGAAACACCGCCGGAATCTGCCTATGCAGGCTACAAGGACTGGTTTATCAAATTCTTCCGCCGACCGGGCTATACCGTGGAGGTGGGGGAGGGCACAAATCCGCTGCCGCTGAGCCAGTTTGATGAAATTTACCGGGACAATGTGGGGATTTTGGTAACGGCTGCCGTAGGATAAATATTTGTTGACAAATCTTATGTTTGCTTATATAATAAACTTATGATTAGATAGAGGGGGCGGGGAAGTGACACAGAGAGAACGGCAGATCCTGCGGTTGATCGAAAAAGACCCCATGATCTCCCAGCAGGAGCTGGCAGAGCGACTGGGAATCACACGGTCATCCGTGGCGGTCCATATTTCCAACCTTATGAAAAAAGGCGCCATCGCCGGCAAGGGCTATGTGCTGCGCTCCGGCAGCTATGCGGTAGTGGTCGGCGGCGTGAATGTGGACATCGGCGGGCAAGCTTTTTCACCGCTGGTGGCGGAGGACTCCAACCCGGGCAAGGTGCGTATAAGCCTGGGTGGAGTAGGCAGAAATATTGCTCACAACATGAGCCTGATGGGCGTGGATGTGCGGATGCTGACAGCCTTTGGCGACGATGCCAACGGTCAGCGCGTAGCCGCATCCTGCAGCGAATTGGGTATCGATTTGAGCCATGCGCTGCGGCTTTCCGACGCGGCAACCTCCACTTATTTGTATCTGACGGATCATAAGGGCGAAATGGCGCTGGCAGTGTCAGACATGGAGGTGTGTAAGCGGATCACACCTGCCTACCTTGCAGCCAATCTTGCGCTGCTGCAAAATGCCCAGGTGGTGGTGGTAGACACCAATATTCCGGAGGATTCTTTGGTGTACTTGGCGGAAAACTGCACCGCACCGCTGTTTTGCGATCCGGTTTCCACCAAAAAGGCAGAAAAGCTGCGCCCGATCCTACACAAGCTCCACACCTTAAAGCCTAACCGCATTGAAGCAGAGCTGCTCAGCGGTGTGAAGATCGAAAGCCTTGCTGATGTGGAAAAGGCAGCGGATAAGCTGCTCGAAATGGGTGTGCATCGGCTGTTTATTTCCCTGGGCAGCGAGGGCGTGTATGCAGCCATGGGTGATCAGCGTCTGCATCTTAAGAATCTGCCGGGACAGATGATCAATACCACCGGCTGCGGTGATGCTTTCATGGCTGCGCTGGTTTGGGCATATCTGCAGGGCAGCGACCTGCAGGAAACGGCACTGGCTGGTCTTGCCGCCGGTGCGGTTGCCATGGAATCGGAAGAGACCATCAATCCCAACATGAGCGCCGCAGCATTGCGGGCGCGGATGAAAATTTAAATAACTTCACAAAGGAGAATCGATATGAATAAGTTTCTTGATGTAAATCCCGAGGTGGCAGAGGCCATTGCAAGCGGCAAGCCCGTTGTGGCGCTGGAATCCACCATCATTTCCCACGGTATGCCTTATCCACAGAATGTGGAGACTGCTCTGCAGGTTGAAAAGATCATTCGCGAAAATGGCGCTGTGCCTGCTACCATCGCCATCATCGGCGGCCGGCTGAAGGCTGGTCTGACAGCTGAGGAGATCGAATACTTTGGCAAGAAGGGTCAGGCAATCCACAAGGCTTCCCGCCGTGACCTGGCTGTGCTGTGCGCCCGGGGCGAGGACGGCGCTACTACCGTTACTACCACCATGATCATCGCCCACATGGCTGGCATCAAGATCTTTGCCACCGGCGGCATCGGCGGTGTGCATCGCGGTGCGGAGACCACCATGGATATTTCTGCTGACCTGGAAGAGCTGGGTCAGACTCCCGTGATGGTTGTTTGCGCCGGCGCAAAGTCCATTCTGGATCTGGGCTTGACTCTGGAGTATCTGGAGACCAAGGGCGTACCCGTCATCGGCTACGGCACGGAGGAGCTGCCCGCATTCTACACCCGTCAGTCCGGCTTTGGTGTGGATTACCGCATCGACACCCCCGCAGAGCTGGCGGCAGCCTTCAAGGCAGGTCACGAGATGGGCTTGAAGAGCGGCATGCTGGTCACCAACCCCATCCCCGAGGAGTTTGCAATGCCCAAGGAAGTCATCGACAAGGCAATTGAGCAGGCAATCGGCGAGTGCAACGAAAAGGGCATCAAGGGCAAGGAGACCACGCCCTTCCTGCTGGCTCGCGTGGCAGAGCTCACCGGCGGCGACAGCCTGGCATCCAACATCCGTCTGGTGTTCAATAACGCAAAGGTCGCAGCCCAGACCGCTGTGGAATACTGCAAGTAAGAATATAAGAAACGACGCTGGTTTTCACCAGCGTCGTTTGTCGTTTATTGAGTGGTAAATGATCGTTTAGCGTTGCACTGGCGCTTACGGCGCCCAAAGCCTCCCTTGCCTAAAGGGAGGTGGCTCTGCCGCAAGGCAGAGACGGAGGGATACTTCGCCCATAGGGCGATATGCCGCCATAGGCGGCATA
>JAZQHM010000081.1:0-2591 GCA_045540575.1 Faecousia sp.
CAATGTTGTCATCCCGACCAAGGCGAAGCCGCGTGGAGGGATCTTCGCACCGATTATCTGCTTAGCAGGGACGATAATGCGTAGATCCCTCGACTCCCGTTCGGTCGCTCGGGATGACAAAACGGTTGATTATCTGCCCGATAAACCGCAATTTAGCTGCTAAAATCAGCCGGTGATGTCGGATTGCAGCTTGTCAAGAAGCTGCTGCACATTGCCGCCCAGTAGAGCCTGCTGCTGCACATGGATCACACCCTGCTTCACATCCGCCCATTCTGCCTTGGCGGTGGGGTAAAACTTGGAAGAGCCTACGATCTCCACCCATGCAGCCAGAGATTCATCCGCAGCGGCAACCGCTTCGCCGCCGGCAATGGTGGCAGGCAGGAAGCCCTCCATCAGCACCCAGTCGGAATAACGGGAATCCTCATAGAAAAAGTCGAAAAAGGTCTTGATGGCAGCCAATTCCGCGTCAGAATAGTCGTTGTCGAAGCACATAAACCGGTCCATAACACCGGCAGATACGGAAGTGCCGGAGTTGGTGGGGATGGGGGCGACGGCATAATTGACCGTATAGTTGCCGGCTTCCAGATAGGCAGGGATGGAGTTGGGTCCGATCATCATGGCAACCTTGCCGGCACCAAACATATCCTGATTGTCGTAGCGGGTCTCGGTGGCGGGGTCTGTGTTGGTGTAGCCGGATTTTACCATGTTAATAACATATTCAATGGCTTCCACATTTTTGGCAGAATTTAAGGTCCAATTTCCCTTTTCGTCCACAAAATCGCCGCCGTTGTTCCAGATGTAGTAAGCAAAGCAGGCTTGCCCCTCGTCGGTGGTCATGTCCACACCCCAGGGGTAAACGTTTCCGTCAAAATGGTCGAGAATCTTTTGGCAGGCGGCAGTGAGGTCATCCCAGGTTTTCGGCACTTCCACTCCGGCTTCTTTGAGAATATCCACGTTGTAGTAAAGCGCCCGGGCGGATGCCAGGTCGGGAATCGCCCAAACCGTGCCGTCTACCACCGATTGCTCCAAAAAAGAGGGGTAGAATTTGGCATAGGTTTCTTCGGATACGTAGTCTTTGGCAGGCAGCAGCAGACCGTCGGCTTGATAGTCTGCAAACACATCGATGTTTAAAATATCGGGCGCGTCGTTGTTGGCGACCCGGGTGTTGACGGTGGTGTAAATGTCGTTCCAGGACACCACATCCACCACCAGATCAATGGTTTCGTTTGTTTTTTCGAATTCCGTCTCAAAATTTTTCCACCAGTTGGCGGTTTGGGTGCCGTACTGGGCGGCGATGATGTTTAAGGTAGTCTTGCCGTTGGTATTTGCGCAGGCGCACAGACAAATCGCCAAGGACAGCGCCAGCAATAGGGAAATGGACTTTTTCATAAGATTCCTCCTGTAAAAAAATAGGGAGCAGTACCGCAGCGCGGTACTGCTCCCTAAGGAATTATAGCAGGAGCGATATAAAAAACAGACGGAAAACAGTCGAAGGATTCACATCAACGCTGTTGCCAGTATTCTTCAAAGCAGAGCCCCTTATCGGTGATTTCCTTGGCGATTTCCGGAGCGTCTAAGTAGCGGAAGTGCCAGGGCTCATAGCCGATGCCGGTAATGGCTTCCTTACCCTTGGGATAGCGCAGAATAAAACCGTATTTGGGAAGCTTTTCCTGCACGGTCAGGAATAAATGGTCCACACTTAAAAGATCTGCAATGGCGTGGGAGAGTTTGCCGTCCAGCAGAATGCCCACATCGATGGCAAAGCCGGTGTGATGCTCGGAATGACCCGGTACGGCAGCGTATTTTTTTGCATATTCCAAGCCGTGCTCCCGGGTGTAGCGCTGGAAAATCTCTTCTTGCTTTTCGACGGTGCGGTAAACGGAAATAAGCTCTGTTTGAATGCCGTCGTTTTCCAAAAGATCATCCCGCAGCCGCAAAAAGGCTTCGTAGGCCTTTCTTTCGATCTGATATTTTTCGCCAACCGCATTTTCTACCTGCAGCAGCTCGATGGTATCCTCAAAACCCTCGGGCAGGCGGTTTGCTTCGTTAATAAGGACCATATAATCGGTGTGTTTCATTGTATGGAATCCTCCTTTTTAATCAGCGTACAAATGCTTTCGTCTGTATTTCGTTTAGGTTGGAATTTTGTATCGATTGCTTTCTCCATGAGATAATAGTCATTGCCATACATCTGCGCTTCTCCAACCACGGCAAAGCCTGCTTTTATATATGTCTTATAGGCTGGGACGTTGGTTTTTACTACAGACAAATGGATTGCTTTGCAACCGTTCTTTCGCAGAATTGACGCAATGCCTTGTACCATTTCAAAAGATAAGCCATAACCCTGGTAGGCTTTGTCAATTACGACTCTGGCAATTTCTTTGCCATCCTTACATGACCAGCAATCAAAATCATCCAGCTCGTTTTCGGGCACAACAGAAATTGCACCGATTACTTTACTGTCATCGGTCATTACATACAGATTCTTTGTTTCTAAATCATGCTCGATTTCTGCAATGGAAGGATAGCTGTCGTTCCACACACAGAATGCACTGCTTTTGGCGCTTTGGTAAAGGGACAGAACATGTTCC
>JAZQHM010000082.1:0-6425 GCA_045540575.1 Faecousia sp.
GATGTTGTCCTCGCCAGCCTCGACAGTGTGAGCACCAAAGGGAGCAGCGTAAGCGCCCTGAGTGGAGTCATACTTCAGCAGGTGAGCCAGCATCTTGGGGGAGGTCAGGTCGTTGATAGCGACAACCTCGAAGCCCTCAGCGCCGAACATCTGACGGAAAGCCAGACGACCGATACGGCCAAAACCATTGATAGCAACTTTAACAGACATGGTAGATTCCTCCAATTTTTAATTGCTGCTTGTGCAGCATAATGTACATAGTTTGCACGGGCTCAAAAAAGACCCCATACATTGAACATTATACAATATGGGAAACCGGTTGTAAAGTGGTTGAATTGTAAAAATAAGTGTTTTTTTATCGATTAGAATTGGCAGCCGCGACAAAAAAGGCTTCAATTTCCGATTTTTTTGCTTTTACGCTGCCTTGCTGGAAGCTTGGCTTGCCACCGCCGCGACCGTTTAATGCGGCGTTCATTTCCTTGCCCAATTCCCGCAGATTGCCCTCCCGGGTGGCAAGGCAGTAGCTGTAGCCAGTTTCCTCAGAGCCGGAGAAAACTGCGGCAAAGCCGGTGACGCAGCCGGCGATTTTGTCAGAAAGCTCCCGCACCTGCCCCGGCTCGAGGGCGTCTTCAAAATGCAAAACATCCTTTTGGTTTACATAACTATTCGCGATGCCTTCAAAAACCTGCTTTTGCAGACCGGCGCAGCGGAATTTTTCAGCTGCCAGCGCCTCATTCATGCGGGCAGCAGCCGCGCCGATCTCGGGCAATTTGGCGGAAAAGCTCTGAGAAACCAGCTTTGCCTGCTCGTAAAGGCTGCTCATATACCGGTATGCCCGTCCGCCGCAGACCATCTGCAGCCGAATGCCCTGGTGGAATTTCACGCAGGAGAGAATTTTAATGAGACCTACCTCACCGGTGTGTCCGACATGGACGCCGCAGCAGGCGCAGATGTCCGCCGTGGGGATCTCCACGATCCGGACGGGGTATTCCAGCGCTTTTTTGCTGCGGTAGGGGATTCCGGGCAGCGCTTCCGCGGCGGGATAGCCGGATTGAACGGGGAGATTCTGCCAAACGATCTCATTTGCCCGCAGTTCGATCTCAGATAGCTCCTCTGGAGTGGGGTTGCAGTCGAAATCCACCTCCATCATCTCTGCGCCGATGTGAAAGCCTACATTGTGGCAGCCGAATTTTGCGTGCAGAAGACCGGAGACGATGTGCTCGCCGGTGTGCTGCTGCATCAGATCAAACCGCCGCGCCCAGTCGACAGCGCCTTCGACGGTTTCGCCGACATTCAATGGCGCGTCGCACAGATGCAGGATTTCTTCACCCTTTTCCCGCACATCCAGCACGTTTGCGCTGCCCAATGTGCCCAAATCGCAGGCTTGTCCGCCGCCTTCGGGGTAGAAGGCAGTGGCGGAGAGGGTAACGAGCCAGCCTTTTTCTGCTTGTTCGCAGCTTAAAACGGTGGCGGGGAAGGATTTTAGGTGGCAATCCTTATAATATAGCTTTTCCGTGGGCATAAGTAGTTCTCCTTTGTAAAGGGAAATGATCGTTTACCGCACCAAAACCTTCCCCTTCGGGGGAAGGTGCCGAACGAAGTGAGGCGGATGAGGGGTCGCTGCACCAATTCGCCGAAAATGTTACATGTTTTCGCTGCGAACAGCCCCCCTCATCAGTCAAAAATCGAAGATTTTTGCCAGCTTCCCCCCCAAGGGGAAGCTTAGGGCGCTCCCGCGCCACTGCAACCACTAAACGATTATATATCTAAATGATAGCACATATCTTATAATTTGAAAAGTTTTTTCAAATACCACTAGCCAAGCCGGGGTTTTTCCTGTAATATAAATGTAACTTGTTTTTAAAGGAGCAAAGATCCATGCCTTCTACCTATGCCCACTACCGTTTCGGCACTGCGATGCTGCCGGGCATGCCCGGCGATGTCAGACGGACCATTCAGCGGTTTCGCCAGATGTTCGAGGTCGGTCTGCACGGACCGGATATTTTCTTTTACAACAGCCCACTGCTGAAAACAAATGTCAGCTTTTTGGGCGCAAAATACCACGAACAGACCGGCGAAGCCTTCTTCGAGCGGGTCTGCCGGAATCTGCGGTTGGAGCCTTCGGAAGCAGGGGCTGCATATCTTTATGGTGTTTTGTGCCACTACTGCCTGGATACCTTTTGCCACCCTTACGTGCGAAAGACTGCGGAAAAAGGCGAAGTCACCCATGCCCAGCTGGAAACGGAATTTGAGCGATATCTTCTGGAGCTGGACGGCAAAATTCCTGCCTGCTCCCAGGATCTGAGCCAGCATATCCGCTTAACGCCCGGCGAAAGTGAAACCGTAGCCCGGTTTTATCCTCCGGCAAATTCCGGCAATATAAGCAGAAGCGTGAAGGATATGGCGCTGTTTGTCAAGCTTTTTGCAGCACCTGCGGGTATGCGGCGCAGGGTGCTTGAAAAGGGTGTGGGGGTCGTGGCAAAATCCTATGGAGATATGCTCATGGCAGAAAAGCCTCTGCCGCTGTGCGCGCCCCACATTCCGGAGCTGATGGAGCGCTATGAAAAAGCGGCGCAACGGTTCCCGGAAATGCTGAGCCAGCTTCAGGCGCATATGACATATGCCGCCCCCTTTGGCAACGAATTCAAAGGAATTTTCGGATAAAAATAAAGACAGAGAGGACAACAAATGAAAGAAAAGTTCAAGCTCACGGCGCTGGAACGCAGCTGGATTTTGTACGATGTGGGCAATTCCGCCTTCACATTGCTGGTATCGACGCTGCTTCCCATCTATTTTAACGCGCTGGCAACAGCTGCCGGTGTCAACGAAGACCTGTATTTGAGCTATTGGGGCTATGCCGGCTCCATCGCCACCATTCTGGTCGCCATCATCGGTCCCATTTGCGGCACCCTTTCTGACCGCAAGGGCTATAAAAAGCCCCTGTTTTTGCTGATGGTGATCCTCGGTGTGGTTGGCTGCGCGGCTTTGGGTGTTACCCAGCACTGGCTGGTATTTCTGGCGATCTTCATTATCGGCAAGGTGGGCTTCCACGGAAGTTTGGTGTTCTACGATTCCATGCTGCCGGAAATTTCCACGGGTGATCGCATCGACAATGTGTCCACCATGGGCTATGCTTACGGCTATATCGGCTCAGTGATTCCCTTTGTTGCCTGCCTTGCGCTGGTGCTGTTGGGCGGAAGCTTTGGTATCGACATGACCACCGGCATGATTCTGGCATTTATTATCACCGCTGCGTGGTGGGCTGTCTTTACGCTGCCGCTGATGCGCCGGTATAAGCAGACGGCTTTTGTGGAGCGGGGCGAGCAGCCTTTCCGCGACACCTTCCGCCAGATCGGCAGAACCTTCAAGCAGGCGAAAGAGCAAAAGCACATTTTTGTCTATCTGATTGCATTTTTCTTCTTCATCAACGGTGTTTACACCATCATCGACATGGCAACCGCCTACGGCACAGCTCTGGGGCTTGACACTACAGGCTTGCTCCTTGCGCTGCTGCTGACCCAGATCGTGGCATTTCCCTTTGCGATTTTGTTCGGCAGACTCTCTGCCAAGCATGACAGTGCAAAGCTGATGAAGATCTGCATCGTTTGCTACACCGGCATTACCCTGTTTGCCGTGTTCCTGGTGACCCAGTGGCAGTTCTGGGTGCTGGCGGTGCTGGTGGGCATGTTCCAGGGTGCCATCCAGGCGCTTTCCCGCAGCTACCTCGGCAAGATCGTGCCGGCAGAGCAGAGCGGCGAATTCTATGGACTGATGGACATCTGCGGCAAGGGCGCATCCTTCTTCGGAATGGCGCTGGTGGGCTTTATCAATCAGATCACCGCAGGCTTGGAGATCAATCTGTTCGGCTTGAAGCTGCAAAATGCCAATATCGCCGTCAGCGTGCTGGTGGTGCTGTTCTTAGTGGGCTACGCCCTTTTCTGCAAGGCAGATAAGCTGAATAAGGAAAGATAATTTCACTGTAGGGGCGGGTCTTGACCCGCCCTTTACTTATGCTGCATATCGATAGGGAGGGTCAAGACCCTCCCCTACAAAAAAGCGCACAAAAAAGCCCTCCGGTTTCCCGGAGGGCTTTTCTGATATCTTAGTACATTCCACCCTGGGCGGCAGCTGCAGCAGCAGCGGCATCACCGGCAGGATCGGGCTTGTCGGCAACCAGGCTCTCGGTGGTCAGCACGCAGCCTGCGATGGATGCGGCATTCTCCAAAGAGGAACGGGTCACCTTGGTGGGATCGACGATACCGGCAGCAACCATGTCCACATACTGCTCGGTATATGCGTTGTAGCCGTAGCCCACCTTCTTGGAAGAGCGGATCTTCTCGTAAACAACGCTGCCGTCAACGCCGGCATTCTCAGCAATCTGACGGATGGGAGCCTGCAGTGCGGTAGCAACGATCTTTGCACCGGTCTTCTCGTCGCCGGTAAGCTTCGCAACCAGCTTCTCAACAGCTGCGATGGCTTTGACCTGAGCAGTACCGCCGCCGGCAACGATGCCCTCTCCCACAGCAGCGCGGGTAGCGTTCAGAGCGTCTTCCACTCTCAGCTTCTGCTCCTTCATGGCAACCTCGGTCTGTGCGCCGACCTTGATAACGGCAACACCGCCGCTGAGCTTTGCCAAACGCTCCTGCAGCTTCTCGCGATCGTAATCGGAGGTGGTGGTAGCAATGGCGCTGCGGATCTGATGGGCGCGACCCTTGATGGCATCGGCATCGCCTGCGCCGTCAACAATGGTGGTGGTGTCCTTGGTGATGACAACCTGACGGGCACGACCCAGATCGGTCAGCTGAGCCTCAGTCAGCTCCATGTTCAGCTGGCTGGAGATCACAGTGCCGCCGGTCAGAACGGCGATGTCCTGCAGCATTTCCTTGCGGCGAACGCCAAAGCCGGGAGCCTTGACGCAGACGCAGTTGAATGTGCCGCGCAGACGGTTCACAAGCAGAGTTGCCAGAGCGTCGCCCTCCACATCCTCAGCGATGATCATCATCTTCTTGCCAGCCTTGACAACGGGCTCGAGGATGGGCAGGATCTCCTGAATGGAGGAGATCTTCTTGTCGGTGATCAGCAGGTAAGCGTCATCGAGAACAGCTTCCATCTTGTCGGTGTCGGTGACCATGTAGGGGGAGATGTAGCCGCGGTCGAACTGCATACCCTCCACAACTTCCAGACCAGTCTCAGCGGTCTTGGATTCTTCGATGGTGATAACACCCTCGGTGCCCACCTTTTCCATAGCCTCAGCAATCAGAGCGCCGATTGCCTCGTCGCCGGAGGAAACCGTACCGACTCTTGCGATATCCTCGCTGCCGGAAACAGGAACGGAGTTTGCCTTGATAGCCTCAACAGCAGCGGCAACTGCCTTCTCGATGCCCTTGCGCATAACCATGGGGTTTGCGCCAGCGCTTAGGTTCTTTAAGCCCTCGCGGGTAATGGCCTGAGCCAGAACGGTAGCGGTGGTGGTGCCGTCGCCGGCAACATCGTTGGTCTTGGTAGCGACCTCCCGGATCAGCTGAGCGCCCATGTTCTCAAAAGCGTCCTCCAGCTCCACTTCCTTGGCGATGGTAACGCCGTCGTTGGTGATCAGGGGAGCGCCGAACTTCTTGCCCAGCACAACATTGCGACCCTTGGGTCCCAGAGTGACCTTAACGGTATCTGCCAGCTGGTCGATGCCGGCTTGCAGCTTTCTGCGGGCATCCTCGCCGTAAACGATCATTTTTGCCATAGTAGATTGCCTCCTTAGTCAGTCACGACAGCAAGAATGTCTTCCTGCTTGACGAATTTGTAGTCTTCCTTGTCCAGGGTGATGTCGGTGCCGACAAATTTGCCGACGATGACCTTGTCGCCTGCCTTGACGGTCATTTCCACGTCCTTGGTGCCGGGACCGGCAGCCACGACTTCGAAAATAGCGGGCTTTTCCTTGTTGCTGGTGGCCAGGATGATGCCGGAGGAGGTGGTCTCCTCAGCTTCGGCGGCCTTGAGCAGAATGTTGTCTGCCATGGGTCTTAGCTTCATTGTGTATTCCTCCATACAATAGTATTTAGACCGCAGGATTTCCTGCTTTTATCTATGTGTTTAGCACTCCAAACAACTGAGTGCTAATACATAATACCACACCTGCAAAAAAATGCAAGCCCTATTTTGGAAAAATGCGTAAATAATTTGTTACGGCGAGTCGCCGCTGACAATTCGAGCCTGACAGGCAGGCAATAATCGCTACGCCATTGGGCCTGCCCGGTTCGTCACTGCTTCGAACCCGTCAAATTTCAGTTTGTCGGGCAGATGGAGCGCGAAGCGCGAGCCTCCCTTGTCTAAAGGGAGGTGTCCAAAATCTCTGATTTTGGACGGAGGGATTCATCGCCCGCAGGGCGATATGCCGCTATGCGGCATAAATATCCCCCAGTCAGCCTGTTCGG
>JAZQHM010000083.1:0-9721 GCA_045540575.1 Faecousia sp.
TACAACAGTCCAGTCCTCGGATACGCAGGTCACAGCAGAAGATGCGGTCATCTCTGTATCCACGCAGGCAGGTTCCAGCATGGTGTATGTCTACTCCGGCAGCGCAACGCTGACGAGGGGTGATGAGACCGAGACCGTGAAAGCGGGACATGCTGCCACCATCGTTGCAAGCGGCATGGAGCAGGCTGCATTCAACGCCAACAGCCTCAGTGAAGCTCAGATGGTCAAATTGATTGGCTGCGGTATGGATGACACCTTCTGCCTCACCAAGGCAGATTTGGAGCAGGTTCGTGCTGACCGCGAGGCTGAGAAGTTGAAGGCACAGCAGGAACTGCTGGCTCAGCAGGAAGCCGCCAAACAGGAGGCGCACCGTCAGGAGATGGCAGAGATTGAAAACGACCTATCCCTCGACCCCTCCACGGTGACTCCGTCGGGTACGGGCTCATCCGGAGGTGACGTGAGCGGGTCTGGCAGCGCAGGCTCTTCCGGCTCCGGGCAGAGTTCTGCAAAACCCGCAGGAAGCTGCACCATTGAGATTCGCTGCGATACGATTCTCAATAACATGGGTAATCTGACAGCGGGCAAAGAGGGCTATGTCCCCTCCAGCGGAACGATTTTGGGCACTACCCAGGTGACATTCTACGAGGGCGAGACGGTGTTCGATGTACTGCAGCGCGTGTGTAGCAGCGCCGGAATTCAGCTGGAATACTCCTGGACACCCATCTATGACAGCTACTACATCGAGGGTATCAACCACCTGTATGAGTTCGACTGCGGATATGAATCCGGCTGGATGTACAAGGTCAACGGCTGGTTCCCCAACTATGGCTGCTCCAGCTATGATCTGACCGACGGCGACACCATCGTGTGGTGCTATACCTGCAACGGATTGGGTGCTGATGTAGGCGGCCAAATGTTTAGGTAAAAGCAAAAAAGAGAAACAATGAAGGAAAGAGAAAATGAAACGAGTAAAGAATACAATTTCAAAAACGCTGGCAATGCTGCTGGCAGTCCTTATGCTTGTCGGCACTCTGCCAACAACGGCGTTTGCTACGGAGAAGGACACAGTATATATCTCCATCAGCGACGATGCACAGTTCGTTACCACATCAAGCGAAACTCCTATGGGGTTCTTTTCGGTAACCTTAGATGAATTGTCCAATATTAACCTGGAGGATTATTCTCTCGGTGCCTATGTTTATGATTCTAACGGAGATGGTTCCCCCGAAATCGCTGCACTACATTTGTACATCTATGTCCATACCGAAATTTTGGACCTTGATTGGGATGATGTGACCATTACCGGCGGTGCAGGCAGCATCTATTTTGCCGGCGGCCTGTTCGGGTTCAGTGACGAGAACCTACGCTACGATTATAATGGTGCGTATCCCGCTGTGGACGGGTGGGGACTGACCGCCGACCAGATTGTCCTCTCTGATGGAGATTTTTTGAATATTGCCCATTATACTGATTGGTCTTTTTGGGGAGATAGTGCCACAGGCTTCCATTATTTCAAAGATGCGGAAGGCGGTCTTCAGCATTCTTATACAGTAGCGGCCGGTGACCCCTTGAAGCTTGGTATCGTCCGCAGCTATTCTGATTGGAATAATGGAGGTGAGCCTGCATTTGATCCTGAACCCGATTATAGTGTCTATTATGGTAGAGTTTACGGTGTCCCGGAAGGTCAAGTAGAATCCGACGAAGTCGGTATGTTTGAAATTATCTTCCCCACCGCGGGCGATTGGTATATCTGGGCAGATGGCGGCTACGGCATGGAGAATCCTGAGGCTATTGTTTCCGCCCCCGCATTTGCTACCGTGACGGTTGAAGCCGCTGAGGTAGCGGTTGAAAGCATCACGCTGGATAAGAGCACGGCAACTTTGGAAGTTGGCGATACTCTTACCTTGAACGCAACTGTCCGCCCTGATGAAGCCGCCGATGAAACGGTTACATGGACTTCTGATGATGAAACTGTTGCTAAGGTTGCTGGTGGTGTTGTGACTGCTATGGCAGCAGGCGAAGCAAAGATTACCGCAAAGGCGGGAGATCAGGAGGCATCCTGCGTCATCACGGTAGCTGCGGCTCCCATCAACGTTTCGGTGACCATCGCCGACAAGGGGACGGTTGTTATGACGAATAAGAACATCACAGCAACCGACCTTGACGCAAGCGGTGATTTTAATGTGAACGAGGTGCTGTATGCTGCCCATGAGAGCGGCTATACCGGCGGTGCTGCCGCAGGCTATGCCTCCGCAATGGGCGATTATGGCCTGTATATCACAAAGCTTTGGGGCAACGAAAGCGGCAATTACGGCTATTGGCTGAACGATGCCTCTTGCTGGAGCCTCGATGATACGGTAAAGGCCGAGGATTCCCTTGTTGCATTTGTCTATCAGAACACCGAAGTATGGGATTCTTATGCCAAGTTTGCAAATGATACCTATACCATCGAAGCAGAAGTTGCAGTCCCCGTCACCCTTCAGAAAGCCGGTTATGACTCTAACTGGAATACGGTTTTTACTGCACATAAGGGCGCTACCCTGAAGGTGTACGACTCCGATTTTAATGAACTTGCAGCAAACGAATATAAGGTTGCCGATAACGGTGACGGTACATATGATGTAACCGTCAAAGCTGTAGGAAACTATACCATTGTGGCCTACGACAATGTAACCCCCATTGTTCCTGCTCTCTGCACCCTTACCGTTGCGAACAATGTTGATATTGCCCCTGCCAATGCGGTGGAGGCGAAAATCACTGCTATTGGAGAGGTCACACTGGAGAGCGAGGATGAAATTGAGGATGCCCGTGCTGCCTATGAAAAGCTGACCCCTGCGCAGAAAGCCCTCGTTGAGAACTATGCCGATTTGGAAGCTGCCGAGGCAGAGTTTGATGAGCTGAAAGCAGAGGCCAAGACCGCTGCTGATAAGGTGGAAGATCTGATCGATGCCATTGACAACGTGACGATCCATTCCTGTAACAAAATTAAGGCCGCTCGCGAGGCTTACAATGCGCTGAGTGCGGCAGAACAAGAATTTGTCGAAAACTATGCTACGCTGACGACTGCGGAAAGCGCGATTTCCGCATTGTATGCTGAGGCTGCGAAAGCAGATCACAAAGCCATTTATGAGTCTACCGGCAAGTACATCAAGAGCCTCGGCACCCCTTCTGTTGGCTCTACCGGTGGCGAATGGATGGTCATCGGCCTGACTCGTTCCGGCTATAGCTGCCCCGAAGGCTATTATAAGAATGTAATTGAGTACGTTGAGGCAGAAATCAACGAACTGGAACAGCTCCACAAGTCCAAGTCTACCGATAACTCTCGAGTGATCTTGGGACTCACCTCCGCCGGCTATGATGTGACCAATGTAGGCGGTCATAACCTGCTGATGGGCCTTACCGACATGTCCTACGTGAAGAAGCAGGGCATCAATGGCCCCATTTGGGCACTGATTGCCTTTGATTGCCACAATTACGATATCCCCACCAACACAAAAGCAACTGAACAGGTTACCCGCGATAAATTGATTGATACCATTTTGGCAGCGCAGCATGATGACGGTGGCTGGTCTCTCAGCGCCAATAAGACTGCGGCCTCAGATCCGGATATTACCGGTATGGCCATTCAGGCTTTGGCCCCTTACTACGAAACAAACGCCAAAGCAAAAGCTGCTGTTGATGAAGCGCTTACCCGTCTTTCTGAGATGCAGTATGACAATGGCGGCTTTGGTTCTGTTGATGGTGCTTGCAGTGAGTCCTGCGCACAAGTTATCGTGGCGTTGACTGCACTGGGGATCAACCCTGAAACCGATAACCGCTTTGTAAAGAACGGCGTTTCCGTGGTGGATGCCATGTGCCTGTTTGCAGTTAAGGACGGCGGCTTTGCCCATGTTCCCAATGGTGGTCGCAACGGTATGGCAACTGAGCAGGGTTATTATGCGTTGACCGCTTACTACCGCATGTTGGAGAAAAAGACGACTCTCTACGACATGACTGATGTGACCATTATGAGCACAGTCAAGACGGTGGAAGCGCTGATCGACGCCATTGGAACCGTTACTATGGATAGCGGCGACTTGATCAAGGCTGCAAGAGCGGCATATGACAGTCTCTCTGCCGCAGACAAGAAAAAGGTGACAAATCTTGAGACGCTGGAGGATGCCGAGGAGACATACGATGAGCTCACTGTGGTAAAGAATGTCATTGACCTTATCGATGCCATCGGCACGGTAACCATCAACTCCGAAACGAGAATCGCCAAAGCAAGACTCGCCTACAACAGCCTGACGGCTGCTCAGAAGAAGTTGGTGAGCAACTACTATTATCTCCTGTATGCAGAAGAGGAACTGGAAGAGGCCAAGGTTGAATATGTTGAGGATCTGATCTCTTCTATCGGCACGGTGACGAAGGATTCCAAGACCAAGATCGACCGTGCAAGAACTGCGTATAACAACCTCAGTGCTGCAAACAAGAAGGAAGTCAGTAACCTGAGTGTCCTTACCGCTGCCGAGGAAGCCTACAAGAAGTTGGCAGAGACCCCCGACAGCAACAAGACGACGACCACCACAACGACGGTGAAGGATCTGACGGTGTTTGCAGGCAAGGTTGACGAGCAGATCGAAAACATTGCTGACGATGCTACGACAGGTGAGATTCTTGATGTGATTCTTGCCTACGAGACTTTGACGGAAGCTGAAAAGGCCGCAATCGGTAAGAAGCAGACGGTTGAGTTCATGAAGAAGCAGATTGCCGAGATGCTCCAGACCGATAGCAAGACCGGTATCGGCGCTTCCGGTATGGATTGGAACATTCAGGTTGTGGTAAGTGACCCGCTGAATGTAACGGCGGTTCAGGAAATGCAGGAAAAGCTCGGTGATAACACCATGCTGGGTCTGTGGGATATCCATCTGAGCGACGTTCTTCTGAGTCAGGAAGTGCAGCCCGATGGAAGTGTGCTGGTGAAGATCCCTCTGACGCTGTTGGGTGACTATTCCGGCTTTGACGGTCTTGCTGTCGTTCACTATGCTGATGACGGTACGGTGGAATATCTGAACAGCACGGTGATCGGTGACTGCATCGCCTTCAATACGGTGGAGTTCTCCTACTTTGCCGTTGTTGGTTACGAGGGTATGTCTCCTCTGGATAACACGACCAATGATGCAAGCGCTCCCGTAATCCCCTGGGTTATCGCAGGTTGCTGTGCACTGGCACTTTGTGCCGTTGTGGTCTTTCTTATCCGAAAGAACAAGAAGGAACTGGTAGGCAAGTACGCCGAATAACTAATTAAGCACAGGCAGGGAGAGGAATCCTCTCCCTGCCTAGTGTGGGTTTTTAGAACAAATGGAAAAGACGGGAAACGGGCTATGAGAGACGCATTTTCGGATTGTCATCCGATCGTCAACTTCATATTTTACATCGGCGCACTGGTGATGGGGATGTGCTTTGTCCACCCTATATTTCTGGTGTGTTCCGTTGTGCTGTCCTTTTCCTACTATGCGGCACTGAAAAAGCGCTGCATCAAGTATTTGGCTGGGATGCTGATGCTGTTTGTGGCCATTACGGTCATCAATCCCCTGTTTAACACACAGGGTGTCCATGTGCTGTTTACCTTGCTTGGTGGCAGACCTTATACGCTGGAAGCGCTGTGCTACGGAGCGGCAATGGCCGCAATGTTCGTTACCATCCTTACATGGTTTGCCACCTACAATCAGGTGATGACCAGTGATAAATTTTTGTACTGCTTTGGGCGGTTGGCACCATCAGTGTCGCTGATTCTGACCATGGTGCTGCGGCTTGTGCCCTCCTTCAAGAAAAAGGCAGAGCAGATCAGCGGCGCAAGAAAATGCGTCGGCAAATCCATTGAGAATGGAACTACTTATGAAAAGGCTGCCCATGGCATGACCATTGTATCGTCGCTGACCTCTTGGGCGTTGGAAGGCGGCGTGATCATGGCCGACAGCATGCGCAGTCGTGGATTTGGATGCGGAAAGCGGACAAGCTTTTCCCTGTACCGAATGAGAAAAACCGATAGAATTCTATTGATTTTGATGTTTTTCTATATTGCTTTGATGATACTGTGTGCTTTCTGCGGAGGAATGGATGTAACCTATATCCCGCGGATACACATTTCAGGAATAGATACAATTTGGACAGCAATCGGTGGAATAGCCTACTTTTTGTTCCTGTCCATACCGATTGTGATGCATATTACGGAGGATCAGACATGGCGCATTTTGAGATCAAAGATTTGAGTTTTTGCTACCCCACAGCGCAGGAGCATAGGGCTCTTGACAGCGTTTCCCTGACCATCGAACAGGGTGAATATGTGACCGTCTGCGGCCGAAGCGGCAGCGGCAAGACTACCCTCTTGAAGCATCTGAAAAGTGTGCTTGCTCCTCACGGCAAACTTAAGGGCGACATCCTATTTCAGGGGAGGCCTTTAAAAGACATCTCCCTGCGGGACCAGTCTGCCCAAATTGGCTATGTCATGCAGAATCCTGATAACCAGATCGTGACAGATAAGGTGTGGCATGAGTTGGCCTTTGGTTTGGAGAGTCTCGGCTGTGATCAGAAAACTATCCGCTTACGAGTTGCTGAAATGGCCAGTTATTTTGGTATTCAAGATTGGTTCCATAGAAATGTCTCCGAGCTCTCGGGCGGACAGAAGCAGCTGCTGAACTTGGCCTCCATCATGGCCATGCAGCCCAGCGTCTTGATTTTGGATGAGCCTACCAGTCAGTTGGACCCCATTGCCGCCTCCGACTTTCTCAACACAGTACGCAAGATCAACCGCGAGCTGCGCACTACCATCATTATTACAGAGCATCGTCTTGAGGACATCTTCTATGCATCTGATCGCGTTGTCGTGATGGAAGGAGGCAAAGTCATTGCCAATGATAGACCCGAGCGGATCGGCGAGTTCTTAAAGGTCGAGAACAATCAGATGTTTGCCGCTATGCCGACCCCCGTGCAAATCTACTACGGCGTGCAGGGAAAAGCGCCTTCTGCGCAAGATCGGCTCTCTTCCCTTCCCTGCCCGCTGACGGTTCGTGAAGGCGCTGAGTGGTTGGATCAGTTGTTTGACGGCGTAACCGTCAAACAAACCAAGGTGGATAAGGGTGAAAAATACATAGAAGAAGATGTGAAAGACCCCGCAGTGGAATTACAGGAACTGTGGTTCCGCTACGAGAAGGATTCTCCCGATATCTTGAAGGGCGTTTCTTTGAAAGTCCCCCGCAACAGCCTCTTTGCCATTGTAGGCGGCAACGGTACGGGCAAATCCACCACATTGAAAGCCATCAGCGGTATCTGCAGGCCCTATCGTGGCAAGGTGCTGATCAATGGTAAGAAAATCGAAAAGTATAAGTCTGAAGAGCTGTTTCACGGCATGATGGCTATGTTGCCCCAAGATCCTCAAAGTCTGTTCGCACACAAGACGGTAAAAGAGGATCTGGCTGAGATGCTTACTTCAAATGATACAGAAAAAGCAGCCAAAATCTCCGCTGTCGCCCAGCTTTGCGAGATCACGAAGTTACTGGAGAGCCACCCTTATGATCTCTCCGGCGGCGAGCAGCAGCGGGCAGCACTTGCCAAGGTGCTGCTGACCGAGCCGAAGGTTCTGCTGCTTGACGAGCCGACAAAGGGTATCGACAGCTTCTTCAAGTTGAAATTTGCCGAGATCATGAAGAAGCTGCAAGCGCAGGGCGTTACCATCATTATGGTCTCCCATGATGTGGAGTTCTGCGCCCGCTATGCAGACACGGTCAGCATGTTCTTTGATGGCGGTATCGTCACCACCAATACACCCAACCGTTTCTTCTCCGGCAACAGCTTTTATACCACTGCGGCAAACCGCATGAGCCGTCATCTATTTGAAAACACCATTACCAACGAGGATGTGATCGCACTATGTCAAAAGAACTTATAAATGGAAATTATTATCTCATCAGTGTCGTACTGATTCTTCTTGCCTTTGTTGTGTTTTTCTTCTCCTATGAGAAGAAAAAACCTCAAGCAAGGGAACTGGTAACACTGTCCGTGATGTGTGCTATCGCCGTTGCCTCCAGAGCGGTGTTCTCCATGATTCCCTTTTTTAAGCCTATGGCGGGCATCATTATGATCACCAGCATGGCCTTTGGGCCCGGTGCAGGATTCCTGACCGGTGTTGTCAGCGCCTTTGTCAGTAACTTCATCTTCGGACAGGGCCCGTGGACCCCTTGGCAGATGTTTGCCTACGGTGTCGCCGGTATTTTGGCAGGCCTTTTTTATAAAGCAAAGGTCATGAATGAGCTTAAAAAGATACGAACGGCGATTTTTGGTTATCTCATCATCCAAGTGATCGTAGGTCCTCTTTTGGATGTCTGCGCGATTTTCACCATGGGACAGCCCGTGGATGGTGCTTATGCTCTTGCCATCTTCGGTTCTGGTTTAGTGCCCAACCTTATTCATGGCATCGCTACGGCACTGACATTGTTCCTGTTAGCCAAGCCCATGATGGAAAAACTCAACCGCATCAAAGTGAAGTACGGTATGATGAGCAAAGATGCCGATGAGTGGGAGGATGTGTAATGCGCTTTGACAGCTACCATCCCATGATCAACTTTATCTATTTTGCAGCAGCCATTGCCTGTACGGTGTGTTTTCACCACCCCATCTTTTTGGCAATTTCCTTCCTGTGCGCCTTTGCGTATTCTGTGAAGCTGAACGGGTGGAAAAACTTAGTACTAAACCTCTGCTTATTTATACTGGCTGTCATCTATGCCGTTTGGTATTCCTCTTACAACCATTTCGGTGTAACGAATTTGCAGGTGAACTATATCGGCAATCAAATCACGCTGGAATCCGTAGTATACGGTGCTGTGCAGGGTGTGACGGTGGCAACGGTCATCATTTGGCTTTGCTGCATCTTTAAGCTGATTACCGCCGACAAAATCGTGTATCTTTTCGGCCGTATTTCTCCAAAATTATCCCTGTTTTTATCCATTCTGCTCCGCACAATCCCTAGAGTAAAAGTTCGCGCCAAACGCATTGAAATCTCTCGGGAAGGTATTGGGCGCGGTATCCGACAGGGTAATCTTTGGCGAAAATTCCTCCATCTACTGTCCCTTCTCTCCATTCTGATTACATGGACACTGGAGGATTTCGTAGAGAGTTCCAACTCCATGAAGAGCCGTGGATATTCTTTACGAGGCCGCACTGCTTTTTCCATTTATCGTTTCGATAACCGCGATAGAGGCTTGGTGATTGCCTTCTTTTGGTGCTTGATTGTTGTGCTGATGGCGGTGCTGTTCAATCAGACTACCATTTATTTCGATCCTGTGATCATCATGAACAAGATCACGGTGCTGTCCTATGGATTCTATGCCGTCTATGCCGTATTCCTTCTGCTGCCGATGGTACTGCAGATCGTGGGAGAATACCGTTTCAAGAAATTGCGCGCACAAGCATAACAACACATGGTAATCGTTCAATATTTAAACAAAAAAGAACCGCCATTGGCGGTTCTTTTTTGCGCTTATTTAGTTGCCCTCGGTCACAACGCCCTCAAGGGAGAGGGGCTTGCCGTCGCGCCACAGGCGCTCAAGGCCGTAAAACTCGCGGGCCTCGGCGTTAAAGACGTGGATAACGATGCAGCCGTAGTCCAGCAGCACCCAAGTGCCGCCGCGATAGCCCTCGCGGTGGATGGCCTCTTCACCGGCCTCCTCCATCAGCACCTTCTCCA
>JAZQHM010000084.1:0-2959 GCA_045540575.1 Faecousia sp.
GTAAGGAGTTTGCATTATGATTATCAACCGTATAGGCGCTCAGTTTACATACGAAGGCGTCACCTATACCATCGGCGACAAAATCTTCTCGAATGACACCAGTGATTTCAGAGGCCTCTTTGGTTATATCAAAGAGATCCGCACCGGTGATGATCGGGAGACGGATAACGATACGCCGGACTTCCACTGCTATTTCTACCCGCCTTTTGAGCCGAAGGCTATTGCCGAGTTAGAAAGCCGATTTAGTGACCTGTATCGTTCTCCGAAGAAGGTTGAGGATATTGCTTTGGATGAGGTGATTATGGCACCGGATATGATCCAGGTAGTTACCTCGGCGATTAGCACCCATATGATTACTGCTTTCCGTGTAGAAGAATCGTGGGTGATCAAGGGCGAGCCCGGGATGGAAGTTACTCCAGCCCTGGATGAAATGCAGGCCAAACAGCGTATGGCAGAATTGATCCATAACGAAAGCACGGAGGGCTGCATTCTGGAATGGCGCGATGATCCTCAGTTTGAGGTTGAGATTACGCCTACTTTCTACGAATGTTGGCTGCGGGATGAGTACTGTGAGAACCGTTACAAGGTGAAGATCACGCCCATTCATATGTGCATTAGTGAAGAGCTGTTTGAAAGCCTCGGCCGCAAATATGTGGACAGTATTCTCCGGAAGCATTTTGCTGAGCAAATTGAGGACTGGGAAGAGTTGGAAGGCTTGACCGAAGCACAGATTGCCGAGATGATTGCAGGAGCTGATGTGCCTGAACGCATCAAGAAACAGTTGAACGAAAACGGTTACCTGATGGAATCCTATTGGGAGTCAGTCTCAGAAGCCTCGTTTGACTTGGTGAAGAAGTATCGCGTGAGCCAGGGCTTACCCGCAGAACCGAACAATTGATGATTTACTTTTTTGACCTCTAGGGAATAAGGGATGCCACTGCGGTGGTGTCCCTTTTCTGTTTGGTGGAAATATGATGATTGTTGTGTTATAATACAGCAAATCAAACCTGACTTTGGCGAAGAAGCAAATCCCCGAACATTTGCATTGGCGAATGACCGTTGCAAAGATTCTTGGCGTGACATATTTCTCCGGTTACGCTATACTCCGGGTAGGAGGCGATGAATATGAGAGATATTGGAAAGAACATAAAATCTCTACGTGAGGAGAAAAAACTCTCTCAGGATCAACTGGCAGAGAAATTGTTTGTCACCAGGCAAACCGTATCCAATTATGAAACTGGTCGCTCACGACCAGATGTGGAAATGCTTACAAGGATTGCCGATGTGTTAGATGTTGATGCTAATGCGGTAATTTATGGCGTAGAACCATCACCTGAACAGCGGTTAGAAAGAAATGCATTGGTTATAGCTTTTCTGATAACCCTGGTATTAGGGCTTGCGTGGTTCATATTGGCACCGTTAGTAGAAGCGTATACGGTTAGGCACTACGATGTCGTTCCACAGTTCCTGCTTCAGATTATTGTTCTTCCAAGCTTCTTAATTATGATCGGCTGGACCATAATGCAAGGTTTTCATGTTTTCCTTGGTGCTAAACGGTTGAAGGGTAAGAACATTCGTCTGTTTAGAGGTATCCTGTTGACCACTTTGTTACTGTGGATAGTATTGGTATTGCCGCCTTTAGCTGATATGGTGCGACTAGCGGTTATTCGCGAGCAGTGGCTGCAAACTCATAATTCTTACTCAAGTGCAGATTTTGAATTACCTGGAATCTGGCAAAATCTAGTGTGGAATCCTCTTTCCTCAAGATTGCTGTTTTACATTCAAAAATACCGTGGTGTTTTTCCTATCTTTGGCATTGCACTTTGGCTGGTTGGCTTTCCTAAAAAAGAACCCACCACTGCAACTCATGAATGAGTCCAATTTGTCTAACGGATCGTAATAGGGTCTCGCTACGGCGAGGCCCTTTTCTTTTGACCAGGCTTCTACTCCTTTTTGAAAAACGGCAGTTGACTAATACATATAGCTATGGTATAATACTGATACTAAAGTTTCGATGTTTTGCGTAAGCAATCTAAAGTGTCCGAATATTACTATGCCTGAAGCCTTTGCGCCTCAGGCATTTTTTGCGTTCTGGACAAGTTTTATATCGTAAGCAATTTGCCAGTAGTCTCCTGTCGTCCGGGGGCTGCTGGCTTTTGTTATATCTGGCGGACCCCGCCGAAACCGAAAGGAGCAAGCAAAATGTTACCCTGTCACGACAACTACGCAACCACCTTCGACAACTATCCGTCTATGCTCAGTTATCATCAGACACTGAGTATCGGCACCCACTGGCACCGCTGTAAGGTCAAAGACCTGCATGTGGAGCCTTTGGATGGATCCTCGCCCTTGTGCGGTAACCCTGCTGCATTCGCAACGGGAACCACTCTGGATGCGGTCACGGATACCGTCGAAAACCTCGGCCTCGCATTGCAAGTGGATGGCGTTCTCTATCCGCTTCGCTCGACAGCCTACAAGACGCTGCTGGATCGTGCAAAGATCGGCGGCACCGCACTTCCCAAACTCAGCCGTAAGGAGCTGGCCGGCGTGCTCAATGCCTGCCTGGCCGTGCACAACAATGAAGCTCTTCTGCTGATTCGGGAAGAAAAGGTCTCTGCAGCCCATTCCGGCGACGAGAAGGATTATTCTGTACTACCTATGGATGAACTGTTGGTTGCACTGGAGCAGAAGATGGAATCCCGTTTCCCGGGTTACCACTTCGAGTCCGGATACCGTGATCACTCGTTCACCAGCGGTAGTTGGACCTTCCCGGCTCAAAAGGAAGACCTGTTGGGCACCTACACCAAGACATTGGAAGCCCACGGCAAGAAGGCAATGGCCTCCAGACTGGTTCCCGGAATTCGCTTCATGACTTCCGATACGGGACTGGCTTCTGCCAAGGTCTCCGCACTGCTTATGGGTACTGCGCATCCCATCCATATCGGCGGATGCGTCTCGG
>JAZQHM010000085.1:0-70842 GCA_045540575.1 Faecousia sp.
GATCACATCCCGCTCCACACCCTTCGTGCCGGCCTTGGCAAACCGTGGCACCTGCCGGGTAGCGGTGGCAAAGTGGGAGTTGCCCCAGCCGCCTCTGCCGCCCTTGGCGATGATATGGTCCTCTCCGGTGGACATATCCACGATGATTTGATTCGTCTCGGCATCCCGCACCACCGTACCCCGGGGCACCTGGATGATCAGCGGCTCACCCCGCTTACCAGCCATCTTCCGACCCATGCCGTTGACACCAGCCTGGGCAGAATACTTGCGCTTATAGCGAAAATCCAGCAGGGTGGACAAATTGTCATTGACCCGCAGAATTACACTGCCGCCATGACCGCCGTCGCCGCCGTCGGGACCGCCGGACGCCACATATTTTTCTCTGTGGAACGCAACCGCACCATCGCCGCCGCGACCGCCACAGACCGTAATTCGCACTTTATCGACAAACATAATATCTCCTCCTTGCGTCGGAATTGAAAATTGAAAGTTGAAAGTTGAAAATTATTGTATCCTCTTTGGGAATAAAATTTTCAATTTTCAATTGTCAATTTTCCATTAAAAAAGCTGCCGCAAGCATTTTGCGGCAGCTTTTCCAAGTCAATTACTGCTCGGCGTACACGGAGCACTGCCGGCGGTCCTTGCCCTTGCGCTCAAACTTGACGGTGCCGTCAACCAGAGCGAACAGGGTATCGTCCTTGCCGATACCAACGTTGGTACCGGGATGGATGTGAGTGCCTCTCTGGCGAACCAGAATGTTGCCGGCCAGAACGAACTGACCGTCAGCGCGCTTCACGCCCAGACGCTTAGCCTCGGAATCACGGCCGTTCTTGGTGGAACCGCCGCCCTTATGGTGAGCGAAAAACTGAATACCAATCTTCAGCATGGTATTACACCTCCAAAACTTCGATATAATCAGGATAATCATCCCGCAGGCTGATAAGAGTCAGCATCATGCCGGCAAGCACTGCCTGCACGCTTTCTTCTTCATCGCAGGATGCGGGGAGGGTCAGAGTGACGCGGGCGTCCTCCTGCTTGACCCGAACTTTGGCCTTTGCGCCACACACATCATTGATGGTGGCCTCAGCCATGGTAACAACAGCAGAAACTGCAGCGCAGACAATATCCTGTCCTGCCTCAGCATAGCCGCTGTGTCCGGAGACGGTAAAACCGGTGATCCGGTCGTCTTCCGTGAAAAATTCGCATTTTGTCATAGCTTCTTACAGAGCGATCTTGGTGATCTCGACCTTGGTGTAAGGCTGACGATGACCGATCTTCTTCTTCTCGCCCTTCTTAGCCTTGTAGCGCAGAACGTGGATCTTCTTGCCCTTGCCGTTCTTAACCACCTTAGCCTCGACAGCTGCGCCCTCCACAACGGGAGTGCCAACCTTGGAGTTCTCACCGTCCAGCACTGCCAGAACCTGATCGAACTTAACGGTTTCCTCAGCCTCAGCGTTCAGCTTCTCAATGAAGAGAACGTCGCCCTCGGAAACGGTGTACTGCTTGCCACCGGTAACGATAACTGCTTTCATTTCTTGTTTCACCTACTTTATAATGTGTAGTCTCGCTCTGAAGGCGGGTGCATTTGGGCGCACCAACTTAAGCCCATTCGATGCGGCTGGACTATTTTAGCATTGGCGGAAAGAAAAGTCAAGAACTTTTTCGCAAGTTTTCTTGCTATTTTGCGCATTTTTTGCTATACTGTGGTTACATTTGAAAGGAGGTGCCGCTTTGAAGAGCAAATACTGGATCGTGCTGCTGGGGTGCGTGCTGGTGCTGTGCATAATTGCAAGTATTTTCCTGCTTGTTCCCGGGGAAGAATCCCAATGGGCGGAAATCTGGTCTGACGGCAAACTGATCAAGACAGTGCACCTTCTGAAAGAGGAGCAATTTTCCGTAGAAAGCAGCTACGGCACCAACGTCGTGACTGTAAAGGACGGAAAAATCGCCGTAACGGGCGCCACCTGCCCCGACCACTACTGCATGCAGCGGGGCTTTTGTAACAGCGGTGCCCAGATCGTGTGCCTGCCCAACCGGCTGGTGATCAAATTTGTGGGTGAGCAAGGTATCGACGGCATATCCGGATAATTTTTGAAAAAAGGTGAAAAAAGGCTTGACAAATAGGTTTCACCGCGTTATAATCTGCTATGCGCTTGGACGATTAGCTCAGCTGGCTAGAGCATCCGCTTGACGTGCGGAAGGTCATAGGTTCGAGTCCTATATCGTCCACCAGAAAAAGAAGACCACCCGTTGGGTGGTCTTTTCTTTTTCTAATGGACTAGGACTCGAACAGTTTTAAATGCAGATGTCCGGTGGACATCTGCTGCCACCAGTTCAAAAACTGGTGGCTACAATAATTTTTGCCCCAACCGGGGCAAAAATGCAAATCGAGTCCTATATCGTCCTTACCATTCGGAGTGATTTTGGTGCGGCATTAAGGAAGATCTCGAACAGATTTAACTGCAACGCGGATGAGCGTTGCCGCCGACGGCTCGACGGAGGCGCTTATTGATTAAATCGTGTCCTATATCGCCCTTTCAGTAAGGGATCGCCATACCAGTTTGCGAACAAGCACACAGCAAAAACAAACTCCTTTGTTGATCAGATCATCGGTCAACAAAGGAGCTTTTTATTTTCCGTATGTTTTGAGCTCGCGGGGTGTACAACCGTAGTTCTTTTTGACCGTCCTGGCAAAATATTTTGGATCATTAAACCCGCTCTCAAGCGCCGCTTTCTCAATGGACATTCCGCTGGATATCAGATTTCTGGCGTACTCCAGCCGCAGCTCGGTAATATATTCTACCGGCGTTTTTTGATAATGCTTTTTAAAAAGCTGCCGGAATACTGTTGCGCTGATTCCTGCCATTTTACAAACTTCATCAACTGTCAACGCACTGTCTTTATAATTAGAATTTATATATGAAATCGCGTTTAAGAAATGCTTCGGTAAACTTGCTTTGGTTTCTTTTTCGAGAATCGTCCCCAAAACAGTATATAGTTGCGCCAAGGAATATACGGCATATCCCGTCTCCTTGTTCTGCCAAAGCGTCAAGGCTTGCAAAAACACCTTGTAGATTTGTTCGCTGTTTTCAAATGAGTATATTTCTATTTCCTTGTCATCTTCTGCTGTCACAAAGTGGATCACGATGATTTCTGTATCGGTATACTGGGCAGCATATCCCATATTTTGCGGCAGGTATAAGATGTCATTGGCATTTACAAAATACTCCTTGCCTGCGTTATCGATCACTGCATTTCCGCTTATTCGAAAAGCCAATGCCGAGTATTCGCGGGGATTGACCTTAAAATTGCCTGCATCCCATTTCATATGTTCAACGCCGACAATACGCAATATCGGGTTGTTCGCATGATATAACATTTTATCCACCTCGTTGTTATTATACATAATTCTCAGTTGATTTCAAGCGTTGAAAAATCCACCTTTTTGTTTTTTTGTGAGTTGTTCCCATGGGTACCGGTCATTATAATGAAATTAGGCTCCCGGCTTAGCCGGAACTATCAAAAAAGAAAGTTGGTTGATATTATGGCAATTAAACACACAGCAGTAAGCTACTACGGAATGAACTATGTTGAGCATGCCATTGCAGATTTCAAGGAAATGAAGGAACACGGCTGCGATACCGTTATTCTCGCCATCACCGAATTCGACATGGATTTCTGGTTCCCCAACATCAACAACATCGTAAAAGCTGCCCACGATCTGGGGCTTCGCGTCATTGCAGATACCTGGGGCATCGGCAAGTACTTCGGCGGTGAGCAGGTAAGTTTGTTCCTGCAGAATAACATCCACCACCGCCAGGTTTCCGCCTATACGGGGGAAGTACTTAACGCTGCTTGCTTCAATACCAACTCCTTCCGGGATTATTTCAAGAATATCTGTCTGAAGATCGCAAAGAACACTGAGGTCGACGGTTTCTTCTGGGACGAGCCTCACTATGCATACCCCAAGTCCTATGCATCCATCATCGGCGGCGCAGGCGATGATTGGGCTTGCCGCTGCCCCGAATGTATGAAGAAATTCGAAGAATATTACGGCTATGAAATGCCCAAGTTCATGAACGATGATGTAAAGCAGTTCCGCTGGAGAGAGGCGCTGTTCACCCTTGCCGACACCTCCAAGGCGCTGAAGGAATACAATCCCAACCTGGAGATCACCTGCTGCGTCCACGCAACGCTGAACAGCTACTATGTAACGGAGCTTCGCGGCTACGACAACTGGGATATGGTTGCATCCTGCCCCTATTTTGATGTTTTCTCCACCACCATCATCAACTGGTCTCTGCCGGAGAGTTTCTTTGAGGAGATCACCCAGCGCACCGTTGATATGGCTAAAAAGTACGGCAAGCAGTCCGAGCGCTGGCTGATGGGCTACAACAAGCGCCCCGACGATTTCGCCCAGATCGACAAGGTTGTGGATATGTACGAAAAGATGGGTGTTGACCGGCTGGCTACCTGGACTTATCGCGGCGGCTACGGTACGGTCGTTGCTGCCAAGGACGCCCTGGAGCTGTGGGACAACATCGGCAGAAACTATAAGCGCGTACTGAAAAAGTAATCTTCTGACAAGCGCAGCCAATAAAGCCTTTACTGAAGAATTGGAAAGGACAAAAAACTATGATGAAGTTTAATACCTTTGGCGTTATGATCGATCTTTCGCGAAATGCGGTCATGAACCTGCCGGAGCTGAAGAAATTTATCGCTCTGCTGGCGAAAATGGGCTACAATCAGGTTCAGCTTTGTATGGAGGACACCTATGTTGTGGATGGTGAGCCCTATTTTGGCTACCTGCGCGGTCAGTATTCCCCCGAGGAACTTAAGGAATTGGATGATTACGCATACGGCTTGGGTGTGGAGCTGGTTCCCTGCATTCAGACCCTTGGCCATTTTGGAATGATCCTTCGCTGGCCTGCCTACAAGAATATCAACAATGACGGCTGGACACTCCTTGTGGGCGAGGAAGAAACGTATCAGCTGATCGAGCGGATGATCGCTTCCTTGCGCAAGTATTTCCGCACAAAAAAGATCCACATTGGCATGGACGAAGCCGATGGTATGGCAAAAGGACGCTACCGGCAGATCCACGGTGAGCGGGACGGCACTACGGTATTCCTGGAGCACCTTGCGCGTGTTTGCGAAATTACCAAGAAATACGACTTTGAGCCCATGATCTGGAGCGATATGTTCTACCGCTTGGCGAATAACGGCGAATATTACAGCCTGAACACCAAATTCCCGGACTATGTCGCAAAGATGGTTCCCAAGGATGTCACCTTGGTGTACTGGGATTACTACCACACCGACAAGAAGTCCTACCGCGCCTTAATTTCCGGTCACAAGACACTTACCGACAAGGTGATGTTTGCCGGCGGCGCCTGGAAATGGTCCGGTTATGCACCCCATAACGAGTTTTCGATCCGCGCCACGAAAGCCGCCCTTGATGTCTGCCTGGAGCAGAATATTAAGGATGTGATGATTACCATGTGGGCTGGTGAGATATCCGTGTATGCCGTTTTGGCAACCCTTGCCTATGCTGCTTGTTTGGCACAGGGAATCACGGACAGAGATGCGATCAAGGCAAAATTCCGGGAGTGGGTCGGCTACGAGTTTGATGATTTCATGCTGCTGGATTTGCCGGACAGATCTGTGCCTACCAAAGAGGTTGCAAACCAAAAGACTTGGGCTCTGTTTAATCCTTCCAAGTACGAGCTTTTCAATGACTGTTTCTCCGGTCGATTCGATTGCGCTGTGAAGCCGGGTGAGGGCAAAAAGTATGCCACCTACGCCCGCAGGCTGAATAACGCAGCCAAAAGATGCGGCGAGTATGCTTATTTGTTTGAGCTTTACTCCAGAATGTGCGCTGTTTTGTCCTATAAGGCAGAAATCGGCATCCGTGCCAGAGCTATGTATCGGGACGAAAACCACGCAGGTCTTGACGAGCTGATCGCGGATTACAAGAAGATGATCAAGGCAACCGAGCAGTTGTATTCTGCCACCAAGGCTCAGTGGGATCGGGAAAATAAACCCTACGGCTTTGAAATTCATGACGCCCGGCTGGGCGCTCTGATCATGCGCATGAAGCACTGCATGGAGCGGCTGATCGACTTCCGCGATGGCAAGATCGACTCCATTCCGGAACTGGAAGAGGAGATCCTGCCACTGTATACCGGAAAAACCTGCTTTAATAACTGGGTAGAAATTATCACCAGAAATGTAACCCGTTAAATAAGGAAAGGATGATAAATCATGAATGATTTCGGCTACTTTGAAAGTCTGCTGGCTAACTTTAAGGTTGTAAACGAAACCCAAGGCGAAAACATCCAAAAGGCTGGCGCGCTGATGGCTGAAGCCATTGAAAATGACCGGCTGATCCATGTGTATGGCGGTGGCGGTCATACCACCCTGCCTGTGGGCGAGATGTTTTTCCGGGCAGGCGGCCTAAGCTGCATCAATCCGGTGATGGAAACGGGTCTTTCTGTTTTCAACCAGGCTCTGAAGTATCTGGAACTGGAAAGAACCGTCAACTACGGCAGCGCCATTATGAAGTATTACAATCTGCAAAAGGATGATGTTCTGATCATCTTCCATAACATCGGCATCAACCCCGCCACCATCGATGCTGCCATGGAAGCGAAGAAATGCGGCGCTAAGATCATTGCCGTTTCCAGCTCCTACTGGCAAAGCGAAATGCCCGCCGACCACTTCATCCGCCACCCCAACAAGACCAATCTTTTTGACTATGCGGATGTTTGCATCGACGATTTTAACCCCGTAGGCGATGCGGTTGTTACCGTCCCCGGGCTGGATACCCCCATCGCGCCGGTTTCCAATGTCATTGATTTCTACATTGCCCATCTGCTGGAGATCGAATGCGTCAAGCAGTGTATCGATAAGGGCATTACCCCGCCTGTCTGGTCCAGCGCCAACACCCCCGGCGGCGACGAGAAAAATGCCGCTTATCTGGCAAAGTACAGACCCCGTATCAAAATGCTTTAAGGAGAGTTTTTCTATGAAGGTTTTACAGGAAAAATTGCAGTTTCTGCTGGATAAATACTCTGTAGAAACCAGCGCCGTGCTGGAAAGCCGCCAAACGGTGAGCATCGACGGCACCGCTACCCCCATTTTGCCCCACAGATTGGAGCGCCGCCTTATTGAGCTGAAAAACATCGTCCAGGGCGGCACGCTGCAGGGCATCAGCGTCATGCGCGTTGCCCGAATCGTGGAAAAAGGCTCTGATATTTTCGCGGAGCTCTACAGAGAACTGGACATCTGCCAGTACATTTTAGGAAGAAAGATCCAGCGCATTACCGCTATGCAAAACGACAACACCCTCGATGTGCTTGCGGTTACCGATGATTCCGTTGTCTGCACCATCGAAATCTCCGCAACCTTGGAAAAAGGCGAAATCCCCAAGGACAAGCACGAGATCATTTCCCAGCGGGGCATCGCCTGCGATGTGGTGGTGGACGCCCAGCTGAAGCAGGATTCCATCTATGTTTTCGGTGCAGAAAACAAGAAATTCACCGATGTAGACTTTGAGCTTTACGGTCTTTCTATTGAAGATATTGCCGTTGTCCGTTCCGCCTTTGCCATTGCGCAAAAGGGCACAAAGGACGAGCTTATTGCCATTGACGCAGCGCTTAAAGTCTTGGTAGAAAAAGCACAAATTTCCGTTACAACCGGGGAAAGGCAGGTAATCTGAAATGAAGCCCATTAAAATTGCCATGATGAGCATGACCCACGGTCATACAAGAAAATACTATCAGGTTTTAAAAGAAAACCCCAAGCTGGACTGGGTTGCGGTTGCCACTGCCAACGACGAGGTAAAGGAGATCTTCCTCAACAGCGTGGAGGGCATTCCCTGCTACGACAGCGAGCTGGAAATACTGGATGCCCATCCCGAGATCGAGGCGGTTGTGCTGGCAAGTGAAAACAGCGACCACCTGCGTCAAATGAAGCTGTGCGCTGAGCGGGGCATTCATATTCTTTCCATGAAGAACCCCACCTTCGATATGGACGAGTACGAGGAAATGATCGACATCGTTGAGAAGAACAACCTTGTCTGCCAGATCGAGCTGGAAATGCACTATAACCCTGTTATCGCCCGCATGAAGGAGCTGATCTCCAGCGGAGAGATCGGCAAAATCAAGTCCTTCAATGCCACCAACATCACCCTCTCTCCCGTTTGGGCATTCCCATGGCAGGGTGTTCCCCAAGCGAATGGAAGTGAACATCACTTTAAACGGCGAAAAGGGTACTATTATGGCAGACTGCTTTGGTCCTAACGTGTACCACAACGGCTGCCCCAACGACAGATATACGGTCCAGTACACCTATTTTGACGAGTGGGTAGGTCTCATTGACGAATTCGTGGATAACATCCGCAACAGCAAGACTCCGCTGATCAATCTGCGCTGGCATAAGCGCACCGTGGAAGCCATGAATGCGGTTTATGAGAGCATTGCAACCGGCAAGGTCGTCAAGCTTTAAGCTGTAGCTGCTGTTATGGCATGCAAAAGGTCATAAGCTCGCGTCCTATATCGTCCACCAAAAAATGTATAAATATTTTACTGTTTCTTTGCTCAAATATGTAGTATACTATACGTATTGTTTCCGGGAGAGGGGTGATTCGGCAATGTCTTTCAAAAAGCATATAAGAAACAGTTTGATTACCGTCCTTTCGCTGGTTTGCGCATTTGGGCTTAGCATGCTGTTTCAGTACATATTTGAGGTCCAGGAGCATATCACCACGGTTTTCGTTTTTGCGGTGTTTCTGGTTTCCCTCTTTACCGATGGGTATCTTTACGGTGTAATTGCCGCATTTCTCGGTACGGTGGCAGTGAATTATGCCTTTACATTCCCCTACTTCATGCTTAATTTCACCATTCCCGTGAATCTGATCTCCGGCATTATTATGATCGCCATCGCCGTTTTTACAAGTGCTCTTACCACAAAGCTGAAGCAGCATGAAGCAACGAAGGTGGAAAGCGAAAAGGAACGCATGCGGGCAAATCTGCTGCGGGCGATCTCCCACGATCTCAGAACGCCGCTGACCACCATTTACGGCTCCAGCACCACCCTTCTGGAAAACAGCAATGCCATGACCCGGGAACAAAAGGTCAAGATCATAACCGGCATCAAAGAAGACTCGGAGTGGCTTGTGCGCATGGTGGAAAACCTGCTCTCCGTTACCCGCATCGACAGCGGGCAGGTCAGGATCATCAAGACACCCACTGTGCTTGAGGAACTGATCGACTCAGTAATTTTAAAATTCAGAAAGCGTTATCCGACGCAAAAGGTGGAGCTGGAGCTTCCCGATGACGTGGTCATCATTCCCATGGATGCCATGCTGATAGAACAGGTCATCGTGAATATCCTTGAAAATGCCGTGCAGCATGCCCGGGGCATGACCCTGCTGACCTTGCGCGTATTTACCCTTGGAAACAAGGCGATCTTCGAAATCAAGGACAACGGCTGCGGCATCAATCCCAAGCGTTTGGAAACGCTGTTTGTCGGGTACGATACACAAGACGGTGAGCTGGCAGACGGTCGTAAGAAAAACGCGGGAATCGGACTGTCGGTATGCGCCACCATCATCAAAGCCCACGGCGGCAGCATAAATGCGGAAAATGCAAAGACGGGAGGTGCAGTATTCCGGTTCGCTTTGGATACGGAAGAAACAAACGATGAAGCAGAATAAATACAAAATTCTTCTGGTGGAAGATGAGGATAACATTCGAAATCTGGTTGCCACCATGCTGGACACCGCCGGATACCAGGCAATTCTTGCTGACTCCTGCTCCGGCGCCCAAATGCTGTATGCCTCTTATCTGCCGGATCTGATCATTTTGGATCTTGGTCTTCCCGACATGGATGGAATGCATCTGCTGGATTTCGTGCGGCAGAATTCTCTGACACCGATCATCGTCTTGTCTGCCAGAACCAATGAAGCGGACAAGATCGCCGCATTGGACGCAGGTGCCAACGACTACATCACCAAGCCCTTTGGTGCAGGAGAATTGCTTGCCAGAGTCCGGGCAGCGCTGCGGAACAACCGTTTCAGCGCTGAGGAAGGGCGGCTGCCGGGTGGCAGCTTCTGTTTGAAAGAGATGAAGATCGATTATGACGCGCGGCTGGTGTTCATTCGCGGCGAGCCGATCAAGCTTACCCAGACAGAATACAATATTGTTGCGCTCCTTTCCGAAAACTGCGGCAAAATGATGACCTACGCTACCATTATTAAGGCAATCTGGGGCGATTATGCCCAGGAGGGCAGCGTGAAAAAGCTGCAGGTCAACATGGCAAATATCCGCAGGAAGCTGGGAGACCAGCCGGGCGAACAAAACTATATTGCAAACGAGCTCGGTGTCGGCTACCGGCTCAATGAATAAAAAAACAGCATTGTGCCTGTCAAGAGGTGCAATGCTGCTTTTATTATTTGCCGTATCTTAACCGGAAATGTGATATGCTTTTTTAAAATGGGGTGGAATGGTTTTGCGACGCCCGCCTTGTGAGAAAGGAGAAACAATATGTTGACAGCAGAAGAAGTCATGCAGCTTATACAAAGCCTCATCTGGCTGCTTGCCGGTGTGGGTGTGTTCATCGTCGGCATGAACTTTATGAGCGACGCGCTGGAAAAAAGTGCCGGCGAAGGCATGAAGAAAATGCTCGGCAGGATCAGCAACAACCGTTTTTCCGGTGTGGGTATCGGTGCGGGTGTGACTGCCATTATTCAAAGCTCTTCGGCAACCTCGGTTATGGTCATCGGCTTGGTCAATGCCGGTGTCATGACCCTGATGCAGGCAACGCCCATCATCATGGGTGCCAACATCGGCACCACCATCACCGGCGTGCTGGTTGCGCTGAAAAACGACTATTTTAATATGCTGATGTATCTTTTCGCCTTTGCAGGAGTCATGATGGGCTTCTTCAAAAAGGAAAAGATCAAAATTGCAGGTTTGCTGTGCAGCGGCTTGGGTCTGATCTTCGTCGGTCTGAATGTTATGAGCAGCGAGCAGGCTTTTGGAAATCCCTTGGTGGAAACTATGTTCCAGGGGATCTTCAGCACCATCAATTTCCCGCTGCTGCTGATCCTTGTGGGTGTGATCTTTACCGCGCTGATCCAAAGCTCCTCCGCTGCCACCGGTGTTGTGATCACCATGGTAGGCACAGGTGTGCTTCCTCTGGAGCTTGCTCTTTTTATCGTGCTTGGTGCGAATATCGGCACCTGCGTTACCGCGCTTTTGGCATCTGTAGGTGCCAACGCAAACTCCAAGCGTGTGGCGTTGATCCACTTTACCTTTAATGTAATCGGCACAGTGATCTTCACCGCCATCGTCTGGATTTTCAAGGAGCCTATGATCAACTTGCTGACATCCCTGTTCCCCGGGAACGATACGATGTCCTTGCAGATGCGGGTGTCTGTGTTCCATGTGATCTTCAATGTGACCACAACGGTGGTGCTGCTGCCCTTTGTAAAGCATCTGGTGCAGTATTCCTGTACGGTAATCCGGGATAAGAAAACAGAAACTGAGGAGCATACACTGAAATATGTGGATGATCGGCTTTTGTCCATGCCCTCTGTCGCGCTGATGCAAGCGAAAAAGGAAATGGATCATATGCTTTCTCTGGTGGAGGAAAACACCCGGCTTTCTTTAGCTTCCATGGAGGGGAAACCCGGGCTGAATGCAGAAAAAATTGTTGCAAACGAAGAAATCATCGACTTTACCAACGGCGCGCTGACGCAATTTCTCATTAAGCTTTCTTCCTGCGTAGATGCGCGGGATGAGCAGAGGATCGGCTCTTATTTCCATGTGCTCAATGACCTGGAGCGTATTGGCGACCATGCGGAAAACTTCCACGAGATCGGTCAGGAAATGCTTGGAAAGAAGCTTTCCTTCTCTGAAACCGCCCTTTCCGACATTAAGCAGATGCACAGCATTGTTATGGAGATGATCGGTATCGCCAAGGTTGCCTTCGATTCTGAGGATCCTGCCCGCCTGCCGGAGCTGGCGCAGCTGGAAAAACAGACCGACGAAATGAAGCGCTCCTTCAGCGCCAAGCATTTCTCCCGGCTGTCCGAAGGCAACTGCAGCCTGGAGGTCAGCCCTTACTACACCTCTACCATCACCGGTTTGGAGCGTGTAGCCGACCATATTATCAATGTAGGCTACAGCATCTGCAATCCTGTGGGTGATGACAAAGAAAATGACTAACTGAAAAGGAGAATACCCTATGCTGATACTCGCCGCAGCCCAAAACACCCAACCGGACTATGTGGCACTGGCAATGGTGCTGGTACTGGCGATTATTGTCGCTGTCATGGCGATCCGCAAGCGGTTTTGCACAAAAGCAGCGCAGCCGGAGACCGTGGTAGCACCTGCACCTGTTCCCGTAAAAGAGCCGGAAAAGCCCGCTGCTCCCGGCTCCGCCGGACAGATCAAGCTCCATAATGTAGCGCCGAAAACGGCTGCCAAACTTATGGGAGGTTAAGGATATGAATTTTCTGACAAACACTGCTGTGAATTTAGAATTCAACCCTATGGCTTTTGTGGACAATCTGAAGCACATGGGCGTAGGTATGCTGGTGATCTTTGTGGTAATCGGCATCATCATTCTGGCAACCAAGCTTGTAAATTATCTGTTCTCTGAATAAACATGTAAATTGTCCTAATATATACATTATAAAACGCAAACGTGAGCCGGTTATCCGGCTCACGTTTGCATTTTGGGATTATCCGTCCTGCCGATGAGATAATCAACAGAGACTCCAAAATAATCCGCCAACTTTATAAGTTCATTGATCCCCGGCTCACGTTCGCCGGTTTCATAACGGCTGATGGTGTTTTGACTTGTATTGAGATCCATCGCCAGCTTCAACTGCGACACGCCTTTGGCGCGCCTTATCTCCCGTAATCGCAAACACACCACCTCTTGACAGTATTATCCCACATTGGTATAATCAAAATATCCCAATTTGGTATATCTTGGGATATATCTCTTTTTTTGTCGGAAAAACTTTCCGGTAATCCAATTTTTGGAAATTAATCCAGCTCTTTTTGAAAATAGCTCTTGTAATCTGGCTGCATTTGCTGTATTATGATAGGTGCTGATAATTTAAATTGGGGTTGTATCCCAATTTTGAACCAAATCAGTTGGATGTGCAAACGTTTGCACATCCGTTTTTGCGCGTTATAATTCTAATATGTCGTTTTTTTCTCCTATTTCCCCCACTATTTGCCGGTTAAAAGTTGGAAATTGCGACAGTTTTTCCGAGGCACTGCAAACATTGCAGTATGTTTAAAAAAGAGAGGTAATCAACTTGAAAAAGGCACTCAGCATTATCAAAACCACCCTTGTTTGGCTGGTGGTGGCACTGGCGGTATTTATGATGATCTTCACCATCGTTTCCGTCACTACTTTTAACCGCAACGACCGGGATATTTTCGGCTACAAAGCCTATATCGTCAACACGGACTCCATGGCGGCAACGGACTTTAAAGCCGGCGACCTGATATTCGTCAAGGAAATAGATGCCTCTACCTTGCAAGAAGGCGACATTATCACTTTTATCTCTCAGGATCAAAACAGCTTTGGTGAGGTTGTGACCCATAAAATCAAGGCACTGACCAAGGATGCCCTTGGCAATCCCGGCTTCGTCACCTACGGTACTACCACCGGACATGTGGACGACACCATCGTCACCTATCCTTATGTCATGGGTAAATATGAGTCGCATTTGCCCGGTGTGGGTTACTTCTTTGAGTTCCTCAAGACCCCTCAGGGTTATATTATCTGCATTTTCCTTCCCTTTATGCTTTTGATCGTCTATCAGGGCATCAACTGCATCCGTCTGTTCCGCCGCTACAAGCAGGAGCAGACCGCTGAACTGGAAGAAGAAAAGGCTCGTCTGGAAACTGAGCGTGAAGAAACTGCCAAGATGCTGCAGGAGCTGCAAGCGCTCAAGGCTCAACTGGAAAGCCAGCAGGCTGCCAAGGATGAGAACGAGGCAACTACTGACTAAAGGAGCTTCCCTATGAAAAATAAGCTAAAAAAGATATGGAATATTGCTTCCACGGTGATCGTGGTGCTTACGGTGCTGTGTGCTGTATTTCTGGTGGGTTCCCGGCTGATGGGTCATCAGGTATACACCGTTATTTCCGGCAGTATGGAGCCTATATATAATGTAGGCGATCTGATCTATGTTAAAGAGGTGGATGTAAACACCATTAAGATCGGCGACGATATTACATATATAATGAATAAAGAAGGCGTCATTTCCACCCACCGGGTAATTGGTATCGACGCTGAGACTCAGCATTTCCAAACCAAAGGTATTAACAACAACACCGTAGATACCCCCGTGCATTTTAAGAATGTTCTGGGTGTTCCCCAGTTCCGGATCCGGTATTTGGGCTATGTTGCGAATTTCATTCAAAATCCCCCCGGCACCTACATTACCATTGCCGTCGGCGCGGTACTGATCCTGCTGGTGTTTTTGCCGGACTTCCTGCCGAAGAAGAAGGAAGAGCAGGAAACGCCTGTTGAAGATGCCGCTCAGGAGGAAAATGCCCGCCTGCGCGAAGAGCTGGAAGCTCTGAAAGCCCAGCTGCAGCAAGCTCCCGAAAAGGAGCAATGATCTTGGTTTTAAAATTGTGGTTGTGTTAGGAATTCCCATAACCATGATTTTGAAATGATTATGGAAGAAAGGAGGAAATTCATTATGAATAAGAAGAAGGTATTTATTCTGGCTTTGGCAGTATGTTTGATCGCCATCCTGTCCATGAGCACTTTGGCATGGTTCAACGCAACCGACGATGTTAAGAACGATTTCATGTTCGACGACTCCGACGGTGACGGCACCCCCGACTTCAAGGTAGATGTTTACGAAACCGACAAAAACGGCAACCCCCGTCCCGCCGGTAAGGAATATCCCCATGTAGCTCCCGGTGCTGTACTTCCCAAGGACCCCACCGTCAAGAATACTGGTGACTACGATATGTACACCCGTGTTGTCGTGACCCTGGACAACGCTACCGCTTGGATTAAAGCCAGCGACAAGTACAGCATTGCCGATGACGACAACTGCATTCTGGAGGAAATGGTAGAGATTCATCAGAACTGGGTTCGTTTTGACAACCCCGTTTATGACGCTACCGCCAACACTCTGACCTACGTTTACTACCACAATGGTATCGTAGAAGCTGGTGTGAAGACTGCTCCCCTGTTCACTCAGGTGACCATTCCCACTGCACCTCAGCAGGAAGATCTGCGCTTTACCGATGACAAGTTCTCCATCACTGTGAAGGCTGACGCTATCCAGTCCGATAACATCATCGCTGACGGCGCAACCATCACCGGCAATGAGGCTTACACCGCATTTGCCACCGCAAACTGGGCAGCCGGTCTGGAGTATCCCCAGCCCACCACCAACCCCTGATGCAGCTTGGGGCGAAGGCATTGCCCCAAATCTGTGAAACATGAAAATGCCATATAAGGAGTAAATTATTATGACCAACAAGAAGAGCACCAAGCGTGCATTGCTGTTGAGCGTACTGTCTCTGCTTCTGTGCGTCTCCATGCTCATCGGCTCTACTTTCGCTTGGTTCACCGATTCCGTTACCAGCGGTAATAACATTATCAAGTCTGGTAACCTGGATGTGCAGCTTTTCCACTCCAGCAAGAATGTTGCTGAAGAGGAAGTTACTGCCTCCACCACCAACATGTTCAAGGATGTTACCTTGTGGGAGCCCGGTGCAATGGTTTGGGAAAAGCTGACCGTTAAGAACAACGGCAGCCTGGCTCTGAAGTATGCACTGAACCTGAACGTGCTGGAAGCCGCCGAGGTCAACGGTCACTCTCTGGACGAGGTTCTGAAGGTTGCTGTTTTGGATGCCGAGCCTACCCGCGACAGCATCAAGAATGCTACTCTGATGGATCTTGCCAGCTTCACTGCTAAGAGTGAGCGTGCCCTGCTCCCCGCCACAGTGGATCCTGCTCAAGCTTCCGAGTCCTTCTATGTAGCCATCTACTGGGAGCCCACCGCCAACGATAACAACTACAATGTTGCCGGTGAGCAGCTGTATGTAAACCTGGGTGTAACTCTGGTTGCTACTCAGTACACCTATGAGGAAGATAGCTTCAACAGCCAGTATGACGTGGATGCCAATGCACATTCTGCCTCCGTAACCATCGAGGCTGGCAAGGCTGCCACTCTGGTTTTTGATGAAGCACCTTCTTTGACCACCAAGCTGACTAAGATCACCATCCCCGCTGACGCTTTCGCCGCAGGCACTGTTGTGTCAATGACTCTGAGCACTCAGAACTCTTTGTCCAACGCACAGGCTGACGGTCAGGGTATCGTCGGTCAGTTGGATGTCACCATGCTGGTTAACGGTGCTGCAACCACAGCTGATTTTGAGCTGCCTGACGGCAAGGCATTTACTGTTGAGACTTATGTTTCCAAAGGCTTGGTCATCAACAACAACAGCCATGTTGATTACACCGGCACTACCGGTCGTGACGAGCCTGCTCTGACCAGCTACAGCGCTGCAGATGGCTATCTGGTCTTCACTACCAACCACTTCAGTAACTATGCTGTTAAGGGCGAAGCTGTCATCGTCGACATTGCTGCCGATACCGCTTATCCTGCAGATGAAGTTATCGAAGTTCTGCTGGACGAAGAGAAGATGGAAACTGCTGTCATCCCCGCTGCAAACGTTGCTGCAGTTAAGGAGATCGTTGAAGCTGCTGCTACTGCCGGCACTCTGACTGAGACCCAGAAGGAAGCCATCGTAGAAGATCTGTCTGTTGCTGAAGTCAACGGCACCAAGTATGCATCTCTCGCAGAAGCTTTCGAGGCTGCCGCCTCCGGCGATACCATCGTTCTGCTGAAGAATGTTGCTCAGACCGCTTCCTTGACCGTTGCCAAGGGCAAGACCTTGATCCTGGATCTGAACGGCAAGACCATTATCGGCACTGATACCACCGCTAAGAATTACGGCTTGATCAACAACAACGGCACTCTGACCATTACCGGTGATGGCAAGATGACTCTGGTTTCTACCATCAACAGCGGCTGGAACAGATACGCTGCTGTTATCTCCAACAACCCCGGCGGCACTTTGGTCGTTGAGTCCGGTTATTTGGAGAATCTGGGCGGTACCGATATGGCTTACGGTATTGACTCTCTGACCAATGGCGGTATTGGTGATGTTTCTGTCACCATCAACGGCGGCACCATTAAGTCTTCCTACCGTGCTATCCGCCAGTTCCTGAATTCCGACTCCAAGAAGAATGATCTGGTTATCAACGCAGGTACCTTGGAAGGTGCCAACACCGGTGTCTTCTTCCACGATCCCAGCACTAAGGCAAACAACGGCTCTCTGGTAATCGCAGAGAATGCCAAGGTCAGCGGTGCTTACCTGTTCGTCACTGCCGGCTCTGCTAAGTGGCCCGTTTATGTTCAGATTGCTGAGTCTGCTATGACAGGTGAAATCACCAGCAAGAACATTCCCGAAGGCTACCGCCTCATCAACTTCAACGGTACTTACACTGTTGTCAGCGTTCCCGTCGCTGAGGTTTCTACCCTCGACGACCTGACCATTGAAGTCATGAATGGCAACGAGCCCATCACTCTGGATTGCGGCTATACCTTCCTGCCCAACCAGACCGAGCTTGAAGCTAAAGCCAGCGGTTACGCTGATTGGCATGCTGATTTCGTTGTCAGCGTAGACAAGAGCATCACCACCGGTGATGCCGGTCTTGCCGGCTACTACTCCGCTTGGTGTGAGGCGATTGACCACAAGTGGGTCGCTCTGGACATGAGCGGTATGGAACTGCCCGCAAACGAGGAGTTCAGACTGGTCGCCGGCATGGGCACTACTGTCAACTATGGTGAGATTTGCAAGTACGCAATCCGCGAGGAAAATATTACCAATGGTGGTAAGAACGGTTTCCTGTGCGGTGCTTACGCTGATGAGACCATGGACGGTGTGACTCTGAATGTCGAGCTGCGTCTTTACGAGGTTCCCGCTAAGGGCGAGTGCGCAAATGGTGGCGGATGCAACCATTCAAGCGTCGACTGTGAGACCGGCAACTACATCGTTATCGGCACTTACAGCCACACCTTTGGTGAATAATTTCTAATCCCCAACCACCCAACCCCGCAAGGGGTTGGGCGGCGATCAAAGCACACAAAAACTTTGTGTGCTTTGATTGCTGAAAAAACACCTTGGAGGTTTTTAATATGAAGAAGACAAAGCTCGCTTTCATGCAAAGCGTGGTGGCACTTTTGCTGTGCCTTGCCATGCTCATCGGCAGCACCTTTGCATGGTTTACCGACTCTGTAACCAGTGGCATCAACCATATTGTTGCCGGTAACCTGGATGTGGAGCTGGAATACCGGACGCAAGCCGGTGCATGGAAGCCTTTGACGGAAGGCACCAATGTTTTCGCAGAAAATGCCAACTGGGAGCCCGGTTACACGGAAGTCGTGTACCTGCGCGTTTCCAACAAGGGCAATCTTGCACTGAAGTACCAGCTGGGTGTTAACATTGTGTCGGAAACTCCGTCCATCAATGTCAACGGTCAGCCTTTCCGCCTTTCTCAGTTCATCCACTTCGGCGCTGTTGCAGATCGCTCTGATAAATTCGCAAGCCGCACAGAAGCTGTGCAGGCTGTCACCTCCTCCAAGCTGATCAGCGAGGGCTACAGCAAGCAGAACTCTCTGCAGCCCAACGGTGAGCAGTATGTGGCACTGGTCGTCTATATGCCCGAAAGCGTTGGCAATGATGCCAACCACGCTACCGGACAGGACGTTCCCACCATTAACCTTGGCATTTCTCTGGTAGCTACCCAGTACACCAGCGAATCCGACTCCTTTAACAGCACTTACGACGATCAGGCACAGTTCCCCGTGCTGAATCTGGCTGACAGTGTCAGCGCTACTGCTGTTAAAGATGCCGCCCACAAGGTTGCCCAGGCGCTGACCATGGCAAGTGACGACAATTCCCTCAGCGCTAACATCCCCGTTGGCGTTCAGATGGATGCCGACATGGATATCCTGCGGCTGACCGTTCGGGAAATGACCACCAGCGGCGCCAATATCACCTTGAGCGAGAATGAGATCCTACGTTCTCTGGATGTACATATCGCCGGCGTTGCTGCAAATAATACCGTTCCTATGCAGATCACCATTGCTCAAGCAATGATGCCGGGTCTGAACATCGGTAACTACAAGATTTACCACATGGATAAGGGCGTCAAGGTGCAGATGACCTCCGCTGCAACCCTTGCTGAGCTGGATGCCCACAACGAATTCTACTACGATCCCGCCACCGGTGACATGACCCTGAGCCTTGCCTCCTTCTCAGAGGTCGCACTGGTTGCAGACACCGAAAACGCATGGAATGGCACTTATGCAGAAGCCTTTGCCAGCGGCGATGGCACAAAAGAAGCCCCCTACCTCATCGCCAATGCTGACCAGCTTGCCTACTTTGGCGATCTGATCTCTAACGATAACGAAACCTACGGCGCTAAGTATTACAAGCTGATCGCTGACATCAATTTCGGCGGCGAAGATAATGCCAACAATGGCATTCTCTTCTACCCCATCGGCTATCACGCAGTCGGCGGTGAAATCGCCGCACTGGGTGTAGACGATGCCCCCGAGTTCCTTTACTTTGACGAAGATCCCGACTATGCCCGCAACTCCGTAAATGCTGCAGCGGACGGCGACCCCGTCAAGTGGTACACCTACGGTGGCTCTTTTAAGGGCACTTTCGACGGCAACGGTCACAAAATCTCCAACATCTATCAGAACACCTGGCAGCTGAAGGGCAACTATAGCGGCAACTACTGGAATGCTGCTATGGGTCTTTTCGGCTATGTTAATGGCGGTACGGTTAAGAACTTGACCGTGGAAGAATTCTCCTCCGACGGCGAATTTACCCCCACCGGTGTCATCGCTGCCTACGCTGCAAATGCAACCTTTGAAAATATTGCCATTGTCAATTGCAACCCCCGGGTGTATAATACAGGTAACGGCGGTATCGTCGGTATCGGCGGCAATTCCAGCGATCCTGATTCCTACAAGCTGACCTTTACCAACATCACCATCGACAATACCAACAAGATCTCCGCCCTATGGGGCAGCTGGGATGTTGCCTGCGGCGGCTTGGTTGGTATGTTCCGCGGTGCAGGTCATGTTTACATGACCAACTGTCATGTCGGCGCGCAGATCGATGTATTTAACGACGTCTGCGGCAACTATCAGTACTATTGGTACCGCTACTCCGGCATGATGATCGGCACCAACAAGAACATGATCACCGACGCAAACGGTTATACCGTTCCCGAAACTTCCAAGTTCCACGCAGAAAACTGCACCGTTCACTTCGGCGAATGGAACGATTACTACTACTGCGAGCTGGTTGTCAATTCTTTGGCATCCTACACCCACGACCACCAGTTCAGCCGTTTGGACAAGGTTGATGCGGTGGACACCGTAAATAAGACCTACACCGTAGATGGCAAGACCTCTGCAATTCCCACCAGTGGCCGCTATAACTACGTGGTCGTCAATGGCGACGCTTCTACCGAAAATGCTACCTGCTATCACTTTGTTAACGGTACGGTTTGGAATCATGCCGATGCCGGCACTGAAACTGTTAATGGTGTTGCAGGCGTGCTGAAAGAAGATAAGCAGCATGTTTACCTCCCCTTCAATCAGCTGTTCACCGGCTACGGCTGGGGTGTGAAGCACATTCCCGTTTATAATGGCGAGGATTATGCCTTTGACGGTATCACCATTTTGGACCGCGAAGTCGCAGATTCCGTTGAGAAGTTCACCGGCAAGGTCAATCATCTGGTAAACGGCACTGAGATCAAGCTTGGAAATATCTTCAGCTTCGTGGATAACGGTGTCAAACTCGTGCCCGGTGCATTGACTGTTACCGTAACCTATCTGGACGAGAATAACCCCGTTTCTGCTGAGTTTACCCGTGACGATAAAAACTGGGAGAACGGCATTTTGACGCTGACCGGCACCGGTCGCGTGCAGATCACCATTCAGGACTATTATTTCTGCACACCCACCACAATCGAGGTTGACGTTGTCGCTCGTCAGCCCGAAATCAAGTTTGAAACCAAATTCACAGGCGATTTCCTCTACCGCGTCGGTAACGCATCCGACACCCCTGTTGCCCTTGACACGATGTTCAAGGAAATTGGCGCTTTTGCAGTTGTGGATTCCAGTGCCGATGTTTCCTTTGAAACTATCGCCGGCAACGCAACCGGCAAATTTACCACAAACACCACCGACTGGACTAAGGGAACCATCCAGTTCAGCGGCACCGGTATTGTCAAGGTGACCATCACCGATAACGATTACTGCACCCCCACTGAGCTGATTCTTGAAGTCGTGGATGCAAAAAATGCAACTGCTGCAACAGATGCAACTGCAAACAATGTTGTTCTGCTGAACAATATTGGCAGCGGCTTCACCGTATCCGGTCGTTACACCGTCTACGGCAACGGCTTCACCCTCAACTATACCGGCAACGGACAGTATTTGAACAACGGTCTGAGGCAGGGTGTTGTTACCGTTTCCGGAAACGGCACACTGGATAACCTGAGAATTGAAGCAACCATCTATCCCAACGCATACATGTACTATGGAACAACCAGTTTGGGCGATTACGTTCAGGGTGGTCCTTCCTCGGTTGAGGGTACGAAAACCAGATACCACTATCAGCTTTCGGCTGTTGCCGCATCCGATCATGCGACCATCCAAAATTGCTACATCTCAGGTGGCAGAAACAACATCTTTATCAACACCGGTGATGTCACCGTCAAGGACACCGTTCTGGAATGCGGTGTTGTTGCAAATGCGCAAATCCAGAGCAACAGCAGCCACACCGTAACCTTTGAGAATGTAACCACCATTCAGTACCAAAAGAAGGCTACTATTGGCGACACCAGCAAGGTGATGCTTGGCGCAGGCATCCTGGTTGGTCCTGAAACCACTGAAAACCCCACTATTGTACTTAAGGGTGCGCTCAAGCAGTACAACTGGGTCACCAGCGATGATGCAAACGCTGTATCCAGCAGCGCTGCAAATATGATTATCAAGGGTGCGCTGGATGCCACCGCGTACAATCACACCATCAACGGCAAGACCGCTTCCAATCTGGGCATCATCTTCATGAACGAAGCTGCAGCAGAAGTCAAGGACAACACCGGTTTGCCCTATAAGCTTGGTACTGTTTCCATGACGGTTTCCGGTATTACTGTAGATGGTCAGGTTTACTCCCTGCAGGGTGCATCCGCAGAGCAGATCTACAGCGACTATGCAAACGCTGACAGATCTACCGAAAACGGTCTGTATCAGCCGCAGTTTAAGTATGATTCCACATTGGGCGGTCAGTATGTGGCAAAAACTGATGACGGTGACGAATTCTGCTACCGCGAGGGCGACACCATTAAGGTAATGTTCCCCTCCGGTGATACCAAGGAACTGGATCTTGCAGCACTTGTCAATATTACAAAGTATGCAGGTCAGAATTTGAATCTTATCATTTCCTGCAAGGACAGCGAGGGCAACACAGTTGCTGTTACCGATAACAAGGTTGATCTTTCTGCTGCAAAGGACTACACGGTTACCTACACTGTAACGGATGAGCTGTTCTTCGATAAGGACGGAAAGCAGATCACAGATACCAAGACTTACTCCTGGGATGTTGCTGTCAGCGTTTCTTTGAAGGATAAGTCTGTTCCCAATGCTTACTTTGAGTTTGATGCAACCAAGCAGAAGATGGGCTACTATAAACCTACCCTTGGCGATGTAAAACAGTATCTGCCCTTCCTTGCCGGTCTGAGAATCTACGATTATAACGGACAGACATCTTACTTGCGTTTTGATGGCGACGCTGACTTTAATAAGGTCGCTTCTGTTACAATCACCGGCTATACCAGTAATGAGGCTTACATTGAGATTGTGCTGACTGACGGCGGTGTGATCAACACGAAGTTCCTTGCCAGAGCAGACAGCGGTGGCGGTTCTACCTACACCGGCAAAATCAAAACCAGCAGCAATACCATTTACTTTGTGGCAGACAGTGGAACAAGTAACAAAGAAGCTACCACGACAGCCGCTTACTGGTATGTGGATTACTACAAGTTTACCGGTAACAACGGTGTGGCAATCCAGTCCGCACAACAAACCTTCAATTCCACCGGCAGTTCTGCCAGCACGCCTTCCGGCAGTTTCGGAACAACCATCAAGCACACCGTAACTTACGATGCCAACGGCGGTAACTGCGGTCAGGCCACCGGCTATGCAACCTCTGTAAGCGCTACCGTGACCCTGCCCACACCCACCCGTTCCGGCTACATCTTTGCCGGTTGGTACACGGCAGAATCCGGCGGCACCAGAGTTGGCGGTGCAGGCGAAGGCTACACGCCCAGTGGAGATGTCACTTTGTACGCACAATGGGGCAAGCCTTGCACAGTTACCTACAATGCCAACGGCGGTACCTGCGGCACTGCATCCGAAAAGTACACCGGAACAGCTTTGACGCTGCCCACACCCACCCGTGACGGTTACTGGTTCATCGGCTGGTATGATGCTGCGGAGGGTGGCAACAAGATTGGCGATGCCGGTGCAACCTTCAACCCCGGCAGCGAGATCACGCTGTATGCTCACTGGCAAGAGCCAATCAAGTATACTGTCACTTACGATGCCAACGGCGGCTCCTGTGGCACAGAAAGCGCAACCTATGAAGGCACTGCGCTGACATTGCCCACGCCTACCAGAACAGGCTATACCTTTAACGGTTGGTATACCGCAGCTTCCGGTGGCACTAAAATTGAAGGTACTACTTATACCCCCGCTGCAGATATCACGCTATATGCTCAGTGGACTATTAAGAACTACACCATTACCGTCACCACTTCCAACGCAACTGTGAAAGTGAACGGAACAGCAGTTGGCAACAACGGTACTACCTCCATTCCTTACGGAACTCAGGTCACTGTTGAGGTAACTTACAGCAAAAACAGTAGCAAAACTACTACTATCACTGGCACCGATGGAACAACATACACTTCTCCCTTTAATATGCCCGCTCAGAACATAACCATCAACGCAAGCAGTAAAGACAGCTGCGTCACCGCTGATACTCTCGTAACACTGGCTGACGGCACCCAGAAGCGGATCGACGAAGTGACCTTTGCGGATCAGTTCCTGGTTTGGGACTTTGACAAGGGTATGTATGCCGTTGCCGGTACTACCATTATCGAAAACCACGGCTACAGCATGAATGACATCATCAAGCTGACCTTCGATGATGGCACAGTAGTAAAGGTCGTAAACGTCCACGGCTTCTTCGATGCGGATCTGAATAAGTGGGTGGATATCAATGCTGCCAACGCACAGAACTACGTCGGACACAGCTTTACACAGGTTAACGGCAACTCCTATGAGACCGTTAAGCTGGTTGCTGCTGAGGTCACAACCGAATATGTGGAAGCTTGGTCTATTCTGACCGCTGACCACTACAACTGCATGCTGGAGGGAATGTTCTCCATCACACCTCCCGCAACTGAGCAGCTGGCATTCTTCGAGATCGGTGCAGAAATGAAGTATGATGCCGATGCAAAGCAGGCTGACATCGAAAAGTACGGTCTGTTTACCTATGAAGAATTTGACCATCTGCTGACCTATGAGCAGTTTGATGCACTCAACCTGCCCGAGATCAAGGTTGCGATTGGCAAGGGTTTGATTACTTACGAAGAGATCCTTGGACTGATCGCCGCTTACATGCACTAATCCAAACGCTTCCCAAGCCCTTCGGGGCTTGGGCGGCGATCAAAGGGCACAGAAACTTCTGTACCTTTTGATCGCTGAATCCCCAAAAAACAGAAAGGAGGAAACAATATGCTGCGTAAAATTAAAATGCGCCTTTTGGCAATCGCTGTAGTCGCCATTATTATGACATTCTTTACTCAAGAATCCTTGGCTTATTATGCCACCGTTGGCACTGCCACCAATGTTGTTACCTCCGGCAGTATCCGGTTTATTATTCACGAAATGACCGACCAGGGTACGCCTTTCCCCACCGAGGGTGTTTATATCATGCCCGGCGATGTGGTCAGCAAGCAGGTCAGCATTGAAAGCGATTGCGACCATCCCTTCTATCTGCGCCTCAAGCCGGTATACAGCGTAGATGCGCAGGACCTTCCGGCGGAAGATTGCTTCAAGCTGAACATCGACGAAGCCAACTGGCAGCTTCACGATGGCTGGTACTACTACAAGGGCATTGTTGAGCCCGGTCAATCTACCCCCAATTTCTTCTCTTATGTTGAGATCGTCGGCTCTCAGGTGGATAACCGCTATCTGCCCAACACTTTGAGTCTTACTGTGGTTGCCCAGGCTGTACAAAGCGAAAACAACCCCATTACCGGAAATAATCCCCACACAGCCTTTGGCTGGCCGGCAGAATAAGGGGGCGCGCATATGAAAAAAGTAGTTGCATTTTTTCTGATTCTGTCTGTGCTCCTTGCCTGCTCGGTAAGTGCTTTTGCTGCCGGCGGAAGCGTGACCTATGACGGAGAAGCAAGAAAGTTTATCTTCTCCCCGGGAAGCGAGCACTCCCCTACCGACCTTTTTGAAAACTTCAAAGGCGTAATGCCCGGCGACAGTTTGACCCAAAACATTACTGTTGTTAACGAAGCCTTCCGAAATGTCAAGGTAAAGATCTACATGCGCGCTTTGGGCGCCCACGATGACAGTGTGGATTTTCTTTCCCAGCTGAAGCTGCGGGTGAAAAAAGCCGATGGCAACACCATGGGATATATGTTTGACGCTGCCGCCGACGAAACTGCGCAGCTTACGGATTGGGTTTGCCTTGGCACACTCTATTCCGGCGGCAAAGTAGATCTGCAGGTGCTTCTGGATGTTCCCACCAGCCTCGACAACACCTACAGCGATCAAATTGGTTATTTGGATTGGGAGTTTAAAGTTGAGGAATTCCCAACCGAAGACACCGATCCCAAGCCCCCTCAGACAGGCGATGATTCCAAAATCACGCTATGGATCGGTGCAATGGTACTCAGCGGCTGCATTCTGGTGCTGCTGATTGTTGGTAAAAAAAGAAAAGAGCAAGCACAATAACCCGGAAAGGAGGGTGACACGTGTCGATCATCAAAAAACTTCCCTATAAGCGTATGGTATTTGTCTTGAGTGTTCTGCTCACATTCTTGTGGGCTGTGCTTGGCACGGGAACATCCCTTGCCTGGTTTAACGACGATACCCATGAAATTAAAAATGTATTTAATATGGCAAGCTTCGAAGCGGATGTAGCTTACCGGCTTGCTGACGGCACCTACGACACCATTGAGGGCAAAACCGATATTTTTGACGATGAGGCGCTTTACGAGCCCGGTTATACTCAAGTGGTTGTCCTTCGTATCAAAAACAACGGTACGCTGCCCTTCCATTATCAAACAGCGGTGTATGTTCACGATTATGTACCCGGCTTCAATGTGCTGAGTCAGACCTTCCTTCTGCAGGATCATCTGCAGTTCGGCACGGTCAGCGCTGCCACGGAGGATGCGCTGGACGCGCTGATCGCTACCCGCGAAAAGGCCGCTGCCATCACAACCGGCACACTTGGCGAAAGTATTTCCGATCCAGAGCCTCTTGCCCCGGGTGCTACTTCTTACATCGCTTTGGTCGTGCGGATGCCGGAAGATGTGGACAACATTGCAAACTACAGCGACGATAAGCAGCCAAAGGTCGTGCTGGGTATCAGTGTCAGCGCCACCCAGAGCAATTAAGTAAAGCAAAGAATCTGGGAAAGGAGGATATTATATGCGTTGGATCTATAGAGAGTTTTTCTATGTTCCCAAATATGCCAAGGTGTCTGAAAAAGTCATGAATGCTCATGTTGCTTTGACTGTCGCAGTTGTTGTTGTGTCTCTTGTGGCTATGAGCTTAAGCGCCTATGCATATTTTTCCTGCAACATATCCTCGGGTTCCAGTCAGTTGCAAGCTGCCAGTTTCCATTGTACGTTTTCCATTACGGATTCCGGCGGTCAGAATATTGCCACAACTGAAATTGCAGGCAATGTTCAGCAGGCATTGCTCCCCGCCGGCACACATACAATCGATATCCAGGCAACTGGTACTGCTGCAACCGGCTTCTGCATCGTTGAATTGCAAAACTGCGATACGGTTTACCATACTCAGCAGTTAGCGCCACAAAGTGGCTTTTCGTTCCTTGTAAATTTATCAGAAGAGGCTGTGATTTCCATCACACCCAGTTGGGGCACATCCTCTTATTTTGCTGATTACGCTGAAACCAGAGAGAATACAGAGCCTTATATTTTCAGCGGTGAAACAATATCTCCTGTTTTCTCTCAGCCGCAGCAAACCTTGCAGGGTTCCTCTGCTCCGGCTACCGAGCCGCCCACGACGCTGCCCCCTGCTACGGAGGCTCCCACTACTGAGCCCGCTCCTACGGAGACTCCCACTACCGAGCCTGCTCCTACGGAAGCACCTACTACTGAGCCTGCTCCTACGGAAGTACCCACTACTGAGCCTGCTCCTACGGAAGCACCCACGACTGAGCCTGCTGTCACAGAATCACCGAACTAAAATCTGCGCCGTTCCTTGGAACGGCGCTTTTTATTTCCTTGATTGAAAAAGAACAAAGCCTATGCTATAGTAACAGAAAGGGGGTTACACCTATGCAGCTGAATTACGGAATTTTAAGCACATCCTCCATCGCACCCCGGTTTATTGCCGCTATTCGTGAGGCAAAGGCTGGTAGTATTGTGGCGCTGTCTTCCCGTACATTGGAAAAGGCAGATGAAAAAGCAAAAGAATGGAACATTCCCAAAGCTTACGGCAGCCACGAAGCATTGCTTGAGGATGAAGATGTGAATATCGTGTACATTTCCACAGTGAATTCCCTTCATTATAAATGGGCAAAAGCAGCTCTGCAAAAAGGGAAGCATGTGATCTGCGAAAAGCCCTGTACCACCTCAGAAACAGAAACCCGGGAGTTGTTTTCTCTTGCCCGGGAGAAAGGGCTGTTTTTCATGGAAGCCCAGAAAATGCTGTTTCTTCCTGCGGTGCAGGCACTGAAAGATCGGATCGATAGCGGAAGCTTAGGAGACATCCGCATGGTTGAGCTCAGCAGCAGCTTTGCCGCCTCCTATAACGGCTGGATGTTTGATAAATCTGCCGGCGGCGGTCCGCTGCTCTCCAGCGGTATCTACGGCATTCAGCTGATGATCTGGCTGTTCGGCCCAATTAAGCAAATTAGCGGTCTGCACAGCGCCGAAGCAGGCGAAGCAGAATGGCAATATGCTATTTGCGGCGAAACAGAAAGCGGGGTGCTTTTTACCCTGCGAAACAGTACACGGGCAAGCCTTGAAAATGCCGCTGTCTTTTACGGCAGCAAAGGAAATGCAATCCTCCCATCCTTCTGGAAGGCGCGAAAGGCTGTTTTCACTTTACAGGGGCAGCAGCCCGAGGTAGTCGAATTTCCCTGCGAGCACGAACTTGTATACGAGGCAAAACATATCTTAGAATGCATGCAAAAAGGTCTTCTGACCAGCCCCGTCGCCACCGAGGAGCTTGCCACACAGGGAATTGCCGCAATCGAAAAAATTAAAAGAGAATGGTAAGCAGCACCGCCCATTGGGCGGTGCTTTTTTGTACAACATGCCCGTACAATTTAGTATTATCTCCCCTGTCCTTATATATCCGTACAAATTTATCGATTGGTATTGACAAGTGTTTTATTCAGTGCTATTATATCGATAGATAAAAACCGATAAGGATTTATCGAAAACATCATTTGAAAAGACAGGTGATTTTTTATGAGTAAAAACTATCCTCTTACTACCAATCTGGAAGAGTTAAAAGCCACCATGGATCGCTGCCGCAAGGCGCAGGCTGAATTCGCCACCTTCACTCAGGAGCAGGTCGACAAGATTTTCCTTGCCGCCGCCTCTGCTGCCAACAAAGCCCGCATTCCCCTTGCCCGTCTTGCCGTGGAAGAAACCGGCATGGGTGTCGTAGAAGACAAGGTTATCAAAAATCACTACGCTTCTGAATACATCTACAACGCCTACAAGCACGAGAAAACCTGCGGTGTGCTGGAAGAAGATCCTTCCTTCGGCATTCAGAAAATCGCCGAGCCCATTGGTGTGGTCGCTGCTGTCATCCCCACCACAAACCCCACCTCCACGGCTATTTTCAAGACTCTGATCTGTCTCAAGACCCGCAACGGCATCGTGATCTCCCCCCACCCCAGAGCAAAGCAGTGCACCATCGCTGCAGCAAAGGTGGTTTTGGAAGCCGCTGTGGAAGCCGGTGCTCCGGAAGGCATCATCGGCTGGATCGATCAGCCCTCCCTGGAGCTCAGCGCCCAGGTCATGCACGAGGCTGATTTGACCCTCGCCACCGGTGGTCCGGGTATGGTGCGCTCCGCTTACTCCTCCGGAAAGCCGGCTTTGGGTGTGGGCGCCGGCAATGTGCCCGCCATCATCGACGATACTGCGGACATTTTAATGGCAGTATCCTCCATCATCCATTCCAAGACCTTTGACAACGGCATGATCTGCGCATCTGAGCAGTCCGTGATCGTTCTTGACAAGGTGTACGATGCTGTACGGGCAGAGTTTGCTGCTCGCGGCTGCCATCTTCTCAGCGAAGAAGAAAAAGAAAAACTCCGCGCTGTGCTGCTGATCAACGGTGCGCTGAATGCCAAGATCGTCGGTCAAAGCGCTGTAAAAATTGCCGAGATTGCCGGCATCACCGTTCCCGAGAACACCAAGATCCTCATCGGTGAAGTGGATTCTGTGGATATCTCCGAGCCCTTCGCCCACGAAAAGCTGTCCCCTGTTCTGGCTATGTACCGGACAAAGAGCTTTGAAGAAGCCATTGACAAGGCGCAGCGGCTTTTGGAGGACGGTGGCTACGGTCACACCGCTGCCGTTTACCTCAGCACCCGTACTGCAACAGAAAAGCTGGACGCTTTCTCCAAGCGGATGAAGGCCTGCCGTATCCTCGTCAACACCCCCTCTGCCCAGGGCGGTATCGGCGACCTCTACAACTTCCGGCTGACCCCCTCTTTGACCCTTGGCTGCGGCAGCTGGGGCGGCAACAGCGTATCGGAAAATGTAGGTGTCCGCCACTTGATGAACATCAAAACAGTTGCAAGACGGAGGGAAAATATGCTGTGGTCCCGCGCACCTGAAAAGGTATATTTCAAAAAAGGCTGTCTGCCAGTGGCTATGGAAGAATTGGCAGGCAAAAAGAAGGCATTTATCGTTACTGACACATTCCTGTATCAGAACGGCTATACCAAACCCATCGAAGAAAAGCTGGATGCCATGGGTATCACCCACACCGCTTTCTACAACGTGGCTCCCGATCCCACCTTGGCGTGCGCAAGAGAAGGCGCAGAGGCAATGCGCTCCTTCCAGCCTGACCTGATTATCGCCGTAGGCGGCGGCAGCGCCATGGATGCCGGCAAGATCATGTGGGTGCTTTACGAGCATCCCGATGCAGATTTCCAGGACATGGCGATGCGCTTTGTTGACATCCGCAAGCGTGTTTATGGTTTCCCCAAGATGGGTGAAAAGGCATACTTTGTGGCAATCCCCACATCCGCCGGCACCGGCAGCGAAGTGACTCCCTTTGCCGTCATCACCGACGAAAAGACCGGTGTGAAATATCCCCTTGCGGACTACGAGCTGATGCCCAAAATGGCAATCGTGGACGCAGACATGATGATGAACGCACCCAAGGGCTTGACAGCTGCATCCGGCATCGACGCTGTGACCCACGCACTGGAAGCTTACGCATCCATGCTGGCAACGGACTACACCGACGGTCTTGCTCTGCGCAGCCTGAAGCTGGTCTTCAAAAATCTGCCTGCAGCCTATGAAAACGGTGCTTCTGACCCCAGAGCAAGAGAGAATATGGCAAATGCCGCCACCATGGCGGGCATGGCTTTCGCCAACGCATTCTTAGGAATCTGCCACTCCATGGCGCACAAGCTGGGTGCCTTCCACCACCTGCCTCACGGCGTTGCAAATGCGCTGATGATAGGTGAGGTGCTGCGCTTCAACGCGGCAGAAGTTCCCGTAAAAATGGGTACTTTCTCCCAGTATGACCATCCCCACACCTTGGAGCGCTACGCAGAAGTGGCTGACTATCTGGGTCTGGGCGGCAACACCGACGAAGAGAAGCTGGAAAACCTCATCGCCGCTATCGACGAGCTGAAAGCCAAGGTCGGTATCAAGAAGACCATCCGGGATTACGGCATCGACGAAACGGACTTCCTTGCCCGTTTGGACGAGATGGTGGAGCAGGCATTCGACGATCAGTGCACCGGCGCAAATCCCAGATACCCGCTGATGAGCGAACTGAAGCAGATGTTCCTCAACGCTTACTACGGCAAGTAACTCAGAAAGGACTCGAAAGAGTCCTTTCTTTTTATTTTTGCTAAAATTCTCCTTTACCCCGTCGGTTTCCTGTGGTAAACTATATGTAATTCTATTTTTCAAGGGGAATCCACATGAAACTGCCGCAAATTAAGAACCATAAATGGAATTATCTGGCGCTATCCTTCTTCATTCCTTTTGTCGGATTGCTGCTGATTATGATTTTTGCCGAACTGGCACCTTTCGGTACAAATTCTTTCATGAGCTCCGACGCATGGCATCAGTATTTTCCTTTCTTCAAGGCCTATCGCAGGGCGCTGCTCAGCGGTGAAAGCCTTTTGTACAACTGGACCGGCATGGGCGTAGACTATCTGGGTCTACTTGCCTATTATCTGGGCTCTCCGTTGAATCTTCTGTGCGTGCTGGTGCCGGAAAGCTGGCTGCTGGGCTTGTTTGAGTTTTTGTTCCCCCTCAAGCTTAGCCTGGCTGGATTGTTCTTTGCCGTTTTTCTGAAAAAGGCATTTGGAAAAGACGATCTTTCCCTGCCCCTTTTCAGCGGTTTTTATGCTACCTGCGCATGGGCAATCGGCTATATGTGGAATATCATGTGGCTGGACGGATTTTATCTGCTGCCGCTGGTGGCGCTGGGTACGCTGCAGCTTCTTAAGGATAAGAAGTTCATCGTCTACACCGTTTCTCTGTTTTTAAGCATTGCGATCAACTACTATGTGGGTTTCTTTATCTGCATTTTCGTGCTGCTGGTATTCATCTGCTATCAGATCTGCCGCTTCACCACATGTAAGCGCTTCTTTGAAGATCTGTGCCGAATTGCACTGTTTACGGTAATTGCCATCGGCATGACGGCTGTGATTTCCCTGCCCACCCTTGCGGCGCTGCAAAACACCTTTTCCAGCGTCAATAAGTTCCCCCAGGATTTCAACCTCAACATGATCGACGGCGACCCCGAAAAGCCCGCTAAGGCTGCATGGAATGCCTTTAAAGCTGCCAAGGAAAGCGGAGAAGGCAACCTGTTCGTGCTTTGGTGGAAAGCCCTTTTCGAATCCTTCCCGCCTATTTTGCAGGGCATGAAAAAGGTTATCGGCAATATGGCAGGCGGTTTGACTCCCACCTTCAAAAACAGCACAGAACTTCCCAATATTTTCTGCGGTCTCGGCTCTTCCCTGTTTGCATTCTTGTTCATTACCAGCAAGGAAGTAAAGCTGCGGGACAAGATCTGCAGTGTCCTGCTGCTGGTATTCTTTATCCTCAGCTTCCTGATCCGCCAGCTGGACTACATCTGGCACGGCTTCCATTTCCCCAACGAAATTCCCTACCGCTTCAGCTTCCTTTATAGCTTCGTGGTGCTGTATATGGCATACCGGGCATTTTTGCTGCGGGATACCTTTAAGCCCTGGCAGCTGCTTGTTGCAGGCTCGCTGTATATCGGCGTAATGCTGTGCCGGGAAGATTTTTCCGATCCGGTATTCTGGATTTATAACGGCATTTTCTTTGTTCTTTATATCGGTGTGCTGGTTTATAACTGGCTGCAGTATCGACCGGTAAAAGTACCGAAAAAAGAGCTGGCACAATTCGAGAAAAGACGCGCCGATCATAGATTCATCGCCACCGTCACCTTGGCTGGTGTTCTGTTTGTGGAGCTGGTGGTCAGTACTGTCAATGCAACTGTGCAGTTCCCCTTTGCCTATGTGGGCGCTTACCCCAGAGGCGGTGAAAGTGTCCAAACGGTTGTAGATCATATGCAGGAACTGGACGATGGTCCCTTCTACCGTGCAGAAGTGACCCATTTGCAGACCCTGAATGACGGACCGCTTATCGGCTACAACGGTGTTACCGCCTTTACAAGCTCTGCCAATGTAAAAGTTACCGAGTTTATGCAGACTTTGGGCTATGCGGCAAAAAACAACTGGAACCGCTATGCGTTTGAAGAAAGCTCCCCTGTTGCCAATCTGTTCTTGAATCTCAAATACATGATTGAGCGGGAAGGCTCCGTAGAGCCGAATGCCTACTTCGACGAAATTTACCGCAGCGGCAATGTTGCCCTTTTGCAAAATAATGCGTATCTTCCCTTGGGCTTCCTTGCAAACAACGATTTGGGCGAGCTGAAATTCAAGTCCTCCGGAAATGCTTTTGATTTCCAAAACAAGCTGTTTTCCGCCGCCACCGGACTTACAGAGGATGCTTGGACTCTGGTTTCTGACAGTGACCTTACCATTACCCCCAACGACACCGGTGTCACCAGTCAAAGCTCCAACGGTCACTGCTCCTATAAAAACGGCAACGCAGAAACCAGGCTGAACTATACCTACACCATTCAGCAGGAGGGTTTCCTGTGCCTGGATCTTACCATGTCCGCAAGAAATAAGTACTATGTTTCCAAAAACGGCTCTCAGCTGTTCTCCGAGGAAATGACCGGTTTGCCCCAAACGCTGGCTGTTTGTGATGTTGCCCCCGGTGATACCATTCAGCTGCAGATCCGCTGCAAGGCAAACGAAAGCGGCAATATCACCATCCACGCAGCAACTCTCCACGAGGAATTTTTCCGCTTAGGTTACGACATTCTGAAATCCTCTACGCTGGAACTGACGGAGTTTTCCACCACGAAGGTGTCCGGCACCATCGACTGCGACCGCGACGGTCTTCTTTACACCTCTATCCCGCAAAACGGTGAAAACTGGCGGGTCAGCGTGGACGGTCAGCCTGCCGAGGTTACGCTGATTGGCGATGTCATGCTGGGTGTAAAGCTTACAGAGGGTGTGCATGAAATCAGCTTTACCTATCACAATGCCGCCTTCAGCCTTGGTCTTGGCGTTTCTTTGGGCTGTGCTGTCATTTTTAGCGGAATCATCTTTATGATCTATTTCTATCCTCAGCTGAAGAAAAAAGGCAAATTCCAAAATAAAAACTGACCCATATCCCCGAAGCATTCATGCCTCGGGGATTTTTCTGCATTAATTGATCGTTTATATTTGTAGCACCACCAAATATGTCATTTCGAGCGAGCATCAGCGAGTCGAGAAATCTACGCACCGAATGAATGCCAAGATCCCTCGGCTTCGCTCGGGATGACAAGATGGTTGGTAATCATATAAACGATCATTTATACGGGCAGTACTTGATGGGATATATTGACATTCTCAGTAACGAAAGCTATAATGATTTCATTGTTTCCGATCTGTGAAGAACGGGCAAAGAACGGCTGCCTGCAGAGGCTGCACACAGCCGCTCGGCACTGAAGACGGCTGAGAGACCGCGGTGAAAAGAAACGACATGCCGCCTACCTCTCTCCGAGCCGCCTAGGGTCAGTTGAAAGATACTGGCGCACGCTTTTTCAGCAGACGATCATCTACTGAAAGAGAGTGAAACATCCCATGAAAAAAGTACGCGAATTCCTCAAACGCAAGGACATTGTCTTTTCCGGCAAGCGCTACGGCATCGACGCTTTGGGCGCAATGGCGCAGGGTCTATTCTGCACGCTGCTGGTAGGCACCATCCTCAATACCATCGGTCAGCAATTCGGCATCGCCTTTCTAAATGACATCATCGTCACTTTGGGCAAGGGCGAAGGCGCTACTACCTACACAATCGGCGGGCTTGCCTCTGCCATGGTAGGACCCGGCATTGCCGTCGCCATCGGCTCTGCGCTCCACGCGCCGGGTTTGGTGCTTTTCTCGCTGATCCCCGTGGGCTTCGCCGCCAATGCCATCGGCGGTGCAGGTGGACCGCTGGCGGTATATGTAGTCGCCATTATCGCCTGCGAATGCGGCAAGCTGGTTTCCAAAGAAACAAAAATCGACATTTTGGTGACCCCCATCGTCACGATTTTGGTTGGTATCGGTCTTTCCTGCCTCATTGCCGCCCCCATCGGCAAAGCTGCCAGCGCCGTGGGCGACGCAGTTAAGTGGGCAACCAACCAGCAGCCCTTCATTATGGGTATTTTGGTCTCCGCCATCATCGGCATTGCGCTGACGCTGCCCATTTCCTCCGCTGCTATCTGCGCGGCTTTGGGTTTGACGGGTCTTGCCGGCGGCGCTGCTGTGGCAGGCTGCTGCGCACAAATGGTGGGCTTTGCCGTTATGAGCTTTAAGGAAAACCGCTGGGGCGGTTTGGTTGCGCAGGGCATCGGCACCAGCATGCTGCAAATGCCCAACATCGTGAAAAATATAAAGATTTGGATCCCGCCTACGCTGGCATCCATGATCACAGGTCCTCTTGCCACCTGCCTTTTCAAGCTGGAGATGAACGGCGCGCCGGTTTCCTCCGGCATGGGCACCTGCGGTCTGGTGGGTCAGATTGGTGTGTACACCGGCTGGGTACAAAGCGGCAAGGCGATCACCGCCATGGATTGGATCGGTCTTGTGCTGATTTGCTTCGTGCTGCCGGCGGTCCTAAGCTGGATCTTCTGCGAGATTCTGCGCAAATGGGGCTGGATCAAGGAAAACGATCTGAAATTAGACTTATAATCCAACAAAAAGTGTCCGCTTAGGCGGGCACTTTTTCTGCAAAGTACCTTTCCATTTTCAGGGATTTGTGGTATAATACTTGCAACCATTCAGCAAAGGAGAAAACTATGCTTTCTATCGCCGAAATACTGTCCCAGGAGCTGGGGCAGAAACTGCAATACATTGAAAATGTCATCGCCCTGATGGACGAGGGCAACACCATTCCCTTCATCGCCCGCTACCGCAAGGAAATGCACGGCGCTATGGACGACACGGTGCTGCGTACTTTGGAGACCCGCCTTACCTATCTGCGGAATCTGCAGGAGCGCCGGGATGAAGTAAAAAATTCCATCGAAAATCAAGGAAAACTGACAGAAGAGCTGGCTGCCGCCATCGACAATGCCGCCACCTTGGCAGAAGTAGAAGATCTTTACCGCCCCTACAAGCAAAAGCGCCGCACCCGCGCTTCCATCGCCCGGGAAAAGGGCTTAGAGCCCCTTGCTGCCGCCATTTTTGCACAGGACGGACAAGACCCTGCCGTTTTGGCTGAGGGCTACATCGACCCCGAGAAGGGTGTGGAGACCATCGAGGATGCTCTCGCCGGCGCATCCGACATCATCGCCGAGGATCTTTCCGACGATGCCGCTATCCGCAAAAATCTGCGGGAGCTGATGAACCGCAAGGCAACCCTGGTCTGCAAGGCAGAAGATCCGGAAAAGGACAGCGTTTACAGACTTTACTACGATTTCTCCACCCCCATTTCCCGGCTGCTTGACCACCAGATTCTTGCCATCAACCGGGGCGAAAAGGAAGAATTCTTAAAAGTCACCATCGCCCTGCCCGGCAACGAAGGCGCAGCCTGCGTCTGCCGCGCAGCATTAAAGCCCACCGCTTTTGTTTCCCAGTTTGTCCGCGCAGCTGCTGAGGATGCTTACGAGCGGCTGATTTTCCCCTCTTTGCAGCGGGAAGTCCGCAGTGATCTGAGCGAGCGGGCTTATACCGGTGCAATCCACAACTTTGCACTAAACTTAAAGCCTCTACTGATGCAGCCCCCGGTTAAGGGCTTTGTCACCATGGGTCTTGACCCCGGCTACCGCAACGGCTGCAAGGTGGCGGTTGTAGACCCCACCGGCAAGGTTCTGGCAACCTCCGTCGTTTACCCCACCTTCAGTGAGCGAAAGAAGCAGGAAGCCATCACCATTCTTTCCGGTCTCATGCGCAAGCATGCTGTGCAGCACATTGCTATCGGCAACGGCACAGCATCCCGCGAAACGGAAGCCATGGCTGTGGAAATGCTCCGGGATTTCCCCAATGCCAGCTATATGATCGTCAACGAAGCAGGCGCTTCCGTCTATTCCGCCTCTCCCCTTGCAGCAGAAGAGTTCCCGGATTACGATGTAAATCTGCGCTCCGCTGTTTCCATCGCCCGCCGGCTGCAAGACCCGCTGGCAGAGCTGGTTAAGATCGATCCCAAAGCCATCGGCGTAGGTCAGTATCAGCACGATTGCCCTCAGAAGGAATTGGACAGCGCCCTAAACGGCGTTGTGGAGGACTGCGTTAACGCAGTTGGTGTGGATGTGAATACCGCGTCCCGCAGCCTGCTGCAGCAGGTATCCGGTTTGACCGCCACCACCGCCAAGAACATCGTTGCTTACCGGGAAGAGAACGGTCCTTTTGGCAGCCGTGCACAGCTGAAGAAAGTTCCCAAGCTGGGACCCAAGGCTTTTGAGCAGTGTGCAGGCTTCCTGCGGATTCCCGAAAGCAAGGAAATTCTGGACAACACCGGTGTCCACCCCGAGTCCTACGCCGCAGCCAAGGCGCTGCTGGCACTTTTGGGCAAGGACGATATGGCCGCCCTGCCTGCAAAGCTGGAAAGCTACGGCATCACCAAGGCCGCCAGCGAATGTGCTGTCGGTGAGATTACTTTGGTGGACATCGCAAAGGAGCTTAGTAAGCCCGGTCGTGACCCCCGTGACGAGCTTCCCGCCCCCATCCTTCGCAAGGATGTGCTGGAAATGAAGGACTTAAAGCCCGGCATGGAGCTGACCGGCACGGTACGCAATGTTATCGACTTTGGTGTTTTTGTGGATATCGGTGTTCATCAGGACGGTCTGGTGCACATTTCCGAGGTCTGCGATCGCCGCCTGCGCCACCCCAGCGAAGTGCTGAAGGTTGGCGACATCGTAAAGGTCGTTGTCCTCAGCGTAGACGAGCAGCGTCACCGCATCAGCCTTTCCATGAAGCAAGTGAAAAAATAAGCGAAGCGGCACACAAATGTGTGCCGCTTTTTGCTGCATTTTGTTTGAAAAAGTGCCCGGTTTGGGGCATTCTTGACACAATGGTTACAATCTGTTATAATGTTGCAGTCCAAACATCGTATGCAATGCATACCGGTCAAGGAGAAATGACTATGAAATTTCGGAGACTTTTGCTGCTTTTGGCGATTTGCTTCCTATTCTTAAGCGCCTGCAGCCCTACTTCCGATCCCCATGCTGCTGCCATGAATGCAGCGCTTTATGAGGCTGCGCTTTCCCCTATCCGCAAAGCCGAAAATCTGGTAATCACCTCCACTTGGGAGCTGCAGCGGCAGGTAGGCAAGGAAACCTTTACCGAAAGCATCACCACCAACGCTTCTTACGCCACCCTTGGCAGCAAGGATATGGAAGCTTTTGTGACGCAGACCATAAAAATCGGAACCTACGAAACAAACTACACTGAATTTTATTCCGCCGGCAACGCTTACTGCCAAAATGGAGTGGATATTTACGGCTGCTCCATGGCAGCTTCGGAATTTACAGCCCGGCACACTCCCGCTGTTTTGTTAGACCCGGCACTTTACGAAACGATCTCCGCTGAAACCACGGAAAGCCGTACGCTGATCCGTTTCAGCGACGCGACTGCCATAGAAAGCTGGGTTGCCACTAAGGACGCTGTGCTTCTTTCCGCCACCGGTACTGCCACGCTGGATCCGGACGGCAATCTTTTGCAGAGTGCCTATTCTGTTCAGTACCAGCTAGGTCAGATTCCATACACATTAAAGGTTACCAGCAAGGTCTCCGCCGCAGCCGATTTGGATCTGCAAAAATCCATTCCTGCCGGCTTAGGCACTTATCCAAAGCTACCCACGCTGGACGCTCCGCTGACTTTGCTGCGGGCAATCAGCAATATCCGCAGCGCCAGTGCCATCACCTGCAGTAACAAAGAGCAGCTGAATTGTGAGGCTGCGGGAATTAACCGGTCTCAGAAAGTTCTGGTAAACACCTACGGCACCGGCGAGGAATTCATTGCCCGGACGGACTACGCAGGAGAAATCACCTCCCAGACCGCCGGCAACTCTTCAACGACGCAAACCGAGCTGTTCCTTAACGGCAAAAAAACCGTTTCCATCAACAACAGCACCCCCATCGACCAGCCCGGCTATACCGCCCAACAAATGCGCAGCTATTGCGAAAGCTCCGTGCTTTCCGCCCTATTCCCCTTTGCCTATTTAAAAGATGTCCGTGTGGCAGAAGAGGGAAATCTCTATACTTTGCATTTCACCGGCACAGATGCCTTGGCAAATGCCCTTTGCGCCAGCATTTATGAAAGCTTGCAAAGCGGAAATCTGGATAGCTTTGCTGAGTCTTTTTCCACAGAAGTCATTGCCGGGTATTTGACCATTGACCGCTTCACCGGACTTCCGGTAAAAGCCGGAATGGCAGTGACGCGCACCCATATTATCGGCGGTATCTATTATAAGCTTACTTATAAACTTGACAGCAACATTACCCTTGCCAGCGAAACCGCCTACGACACCATTTTGGAAAAATAAATAAAAGCCGCCAATGGCGGCTTTTATTTTTACATTTGCTTTGCCATGGTCATAGTGACCCGGGCGCAGCGCTGGGCTGCGATGGCTTCAAAGGTTGGATAGTCCATTTCGGCGCTGTCGTCAGCCTTATCGGATATGGCGCGAATGATCACAAAAGGCACTACGTTTCGATAAGCTGTGTGGGCAATGGCTGCGCCCTCCATCTCCGTGCAAAGTGCGCCGGTTTTTTCGATGATGCTGTTCTTGGCGGTCTTTTCCGCCACAAACAGGTCGCCGCTGGCTACCCGTCCAACGGTGCTGTGACCGGGATTGACTTCCTCTGCCGCTGCCTTGGCAAGACGGATCATGGTTTCGTCTGCAGGAAATGCTACGGTGTCCATGCCCGGAACTCTTCCCATTTCGTAACCGAAATGCACACAATCAAAATCATGATACATAGCATCCTTGCTGATCACAAGATCGCCGATATCCAACTGGGCGCTGAGAGAGCCTGCAATGCCGGTGTTCACCAAATGGGTCACTTCATACCGGTCGCACAGAATCTGTGCGCACATGGCGGCGTTGACCTTGCCCACGCCGCACTGCACCACAACCACCTGCGTGCCCTGAAGATTGCCCATGCAGAACTCCATGCCTGCCCGCGTTTCCACGCGCATATCCTCCATATTTTCCTTCAGCGCGGCAATCTCCACCGCCATAGCGCCGATAATTCCCAATTTCATAGCCATCCTCCTTATTCGGGATAGACCAGCCGGTCATCCGTAATATTTTCCAGCAGCGCGGCATACCGCCTGCCCCAGTAGTTTGCCATGGGAAGATTCATGTCCAGGTAATTTCCGCAGTCCCTGGCGCTGGCACCGGGCACATCTCCTTGGAAATCCGCCACAAAACGGAAACAGCCAAGCAGCAGCGGCAAAATCTCTTTGGATTCATGATCTCCGCTCAGCAGCAAATAAAAGCCCGTGCGGCAGCCCATAGGACCGAAATAGAGCACCTTTTCCTTCCATGTGGGCTCGTTGCGCAAATATGTCGCCGCCAAATGCTCAATGGTGTGCATTTCTGCGGTGTTCAGCACCGGCTCTTCGTTGGGACTTGTAAAACGCAGGTCGAAAGTGGTCACCGTTTCTGCGCCGACCCGGTCCTTGCGGGACACATAGACACCCGGCTGCAGTTTGATATGGTCAATGGTAAAGCTTGTGATTTTTTCCATAATAACTCCTACTTTTTTGTTTTTGTTATCATAACCCAAATATGCGCCAAATGCAAGAAAAACCGATTCAACCGGGCGTTGAGACCCATTCAACCGCCCGTTGTGAAAAAAATTTTCCAAAATTAACGATTGATTGATAGCTTTTTGCGCTGATTTATGGCATGATATAGTCAGATAGCGCAAGGAGGAATCACTATGGAATATACACTTGGCAAACGAATCGCTGAAAACCGTAAACGGCTGGGGCTGACCCAGGATGCGCTGGCAGAAAAGCTGGGCGTTACCGCCCAGGCGGTCAGCAAATGGGAAAATGACCAATCCTGCCCCGACATCACCATGCTGCCGAAGCTGGCTGAGATCTTTGGTGTCTCCACCGATGAGCTGCTGGGTCGGCAGGCGCAGCAGGTGCACGAAGCGGAAGTAGTAGACAGCGAAGAAACCGAATCCGAAGGCATCCATGTGCAAAAAGGCAGCTGGGAGTTCAAGTGGGACAGCGGCAAGAAAGATGCCATGAGCTTTGCTGTACTGGTGCTGCTCGTGGGTGTACTTACTCTGATTTCCAGGCTCAATCAGTGGGATGTGTCCTTCTGGAGCATTTTGTGGCCATCCATTATTCTCATTTACGGACTGTTCCGTCTGCTGCCCAAATTCTCTGTTTTTAATTTTGGCTGCGTCCTGTTCGGCGGCTACTATTTGATCCACAATTTAGGTTTTTGGAAGCTGGACATTGCCGGTGAACTGGTTTTCCCCATCGCCGTAGTTCTGTTTGGTGTGGGTCTTCTGATCGATGCTCTGCGCAAGCCCAACAAGCCCAAATTCCACATCAGCAAAAACGGCGTTAAGCTCTGCGACGAAAACGGCAACGAAAAAGCAAAAAGCACCTTCACAACCGACGAAGACAGCTTTGAATGCAGCGTTGCCTTTGGAGAAAAAACCTATGCTGTTGCGCTGCCCCGGTTGCAGGATGGAGATATCAGCTGCTCCTTTGGTGAAATGACCGTAGACCTCAGCAACTGTGAAGAGGTATGCGACGGCTGCCAGATTGAGGCGAATTGTTCTTTTGGTCAGCTGAATCTGCTGGTGCCCAAAAGATTCCGGGTACATGCAGACAGTCACACCGCCTTTGCAGGTCTTTCCATTAGCGGACAGCCCGATCCGGAACCGACAGGTATCATTGAACTGGATGCCAATGTCAGTTTTGGTGAAATCGTAGTGCGTTACATTTAAATTTTACTTCCGGCGGCAAAAGCCGCCGGAATTTTCTTTTGCTGTTCAGTAAAAATACTTGACATCTTGGGTACACTATGCTATAATGCCTCAGGTATCAAGGAAATTCCCTTGACAGGAGGTCAAAAATGGACGCGCTGGAAATGACATTGCTGTTCGATTACTACGGCAGTATGCTTACCGATAAGCAGCAGCAGTGCTTTGATATGCGTTACAATCAAGACCTTTCCCTTGGCGAGATTGCCGAGACTATGGGCGTCAGCCGGCAGGCCGTGTGTGACAATCTTGCTCGCACGGAAGCGCTGCTGCGAAAAATGGAGCAAAACATCGGCTGCATCAGCCGCAGCCTTAAGACCCGCAAGGCTGTGCAGGAGCTGCTGAGCGTTGCTGATAAGCTGGACGACCCCACCCTGGCACAAAAAATCGTTGCCGCCTGCAAGAACCTCGAGGAGTAATACCGATATGGCATTTGAAGGCTTAACTGAAAAAATCGCCGCTACCTTCAAAAAACTCCGTGGCAAGGGTAGATTGAAGGAGGCGGATGTAAAAGAGGCAATGCGGGAGATCCGCATGGCACTTTTGGAAGCAGACGTCAGCTACAAGGTGTGTAAGGATTTCACCAAATCCGTTACCGAGCGCTGCGTAGGTGCTGACGTTTTGGAATCTCTGACTCCTGCCCAGATGATCGTCAAGATTGTCAACGAAGAGCTGTGCAAGCTCATGGGCAGCGATATAAAGCACATTACCATCAATCCCAACCGTCCTACCGTCGTGATGCTGGTAGGTCTGCAGGGTGCAGGTAAAACCACCAACGGAAGTAAGCTTGCCGGTCTTATGAAGCGGCAGGGCAAAAATCCGCTGCTGGTCGCCTGCGATATTTACCGTCCCGCCGCCATCACCCAGCTGAAAGTCTGCGGTGAAAAGCTGGGCATCCCCGTGTTCGAAAAGGGGCAGCAGAACCCCGTTGACATCGCCAAAGAGGCCCTTTCCTATGCCCGTCAGCACGGTCACGACATGGTATTTTTGGATACCGCCGGTCGTCTGCATGTGGACGAGACCTTGATGGAAGAGCTGAAAAACATGAAAGCAACCGTGGACCCCGACGAGATCATGTTGGTTGTGGACGCTATGACCGGGCAGGATGCCGTCAATGCCGCTGAAAGCTTCAATGAGTGGCTGGACATCGATTCCGTTATGCTTTCCAAGCTGGACGGCGATGCCAGAGGCGGCGCAGCCCTTTCTGTCCGTGCCATTACCGGCAAGCCCATCAAGTTCGCCGGCATGGGTGAAAAATTAGAGGACATTGAGCCCTTCCATCCCGACCGGATGGCAAGCCGGATTCTCGGTATGGGCGACGTGCTCTCCCTCATCGAAAAGGCTGAAAAGGCATTCGACGAGAAAAAGGCTGCCGAGATGGAGGAAAAGCTCCGCTCCAACAAGTTTACGCTGCAGGACTTCTACGACCAGATGGTACAGATGAAGTCTATGGGCTCTATGCAGGACATTCTTGCCCAGATCCCCGGCGGCGCAGGACTTAAAAACGTAAATGTGGACGAAAAGCAGTTGGCTCGAACCGAGGCCATCATCCTGTCCATGACCCCCAAGGAAAGAGAGAATCCCGAGATCATCGCTGCATCCCGGAAAAAGCGGATCGCAGCAGGCGCCGGTGTAAAGGTGGAAGATGTCAACCGTCTTCTGAAATCCTTTGAGCAAATGCGCAAAATGATCAAGCAATTCTCCGGACCCGGCGCAGGCAAGAAAATGAAGCGCATGGGCCGCATGGGCGGTTTCGGGGGCTTCCCCGGGTTTTAATTTGTTCGCTGTAAGCACTTCGCTTTGCGATATATAAAAGATATATTATTTTGGAGGTGAACCCCACATGGTTAAGATCAGACTGAGAAGAATGGGTGCAAAGAAGGCTCCTTTCTACCGTATTGTCGTCGCTGACTCCCGCAGCCCCCGTGACGGTCGCTGCATCGAAGAGATCGGCACCTACAACCCCCTGCTGGAGACCGACAACATCACCGTTGATGCTGAGAAGGCTCAGAACTGGATCAAGAACGGCGCTCAGCCCACCGACACCGTTCGTGGCCTGCTGAAGAAGGCTGGCGTGCTGTAAGATCTCTAAAGGAGAATCGCAATGAAAGAACTTTTGCTGTATATGGCAAAGAATCTGGTGGACGATCCCGAAGCAGTTACCGTTACCGAAATTGAGGGTGAAGACGGTAAGGTTTTGGAGCTGCGTGTTGCTGAGGGCGACCTGGGCAAAGTGATCGGCCGGCAGGGTCGGATCGCCAAGGAGATCCGTACCATCGTAAAGACCGTTGCCCTTCGCACCGGCGAAAAGGTGACTGTCGACATCGTGGATTGATGGATCATGCGTGGCGATACAGCCACGCATTTTCCAATCTCAGGAGGTAGATTATGAAACTCCAATTTATTGAAGCAGGTGAAATCGTCACCACCCATGGTGTGAAAGGCGAAATGAAAGACCTGCCCTGGGTGGACAGCCCGGAAATTTTGTGTGAATTTGATCGCTGCCGCATCGGCAGCCGTGAATATACCATCGAAAGCTGCCGGGTGCAGAAAAGCTGCAACCTTGTGAAGCTTTCCGGAATCAACACCATGGAAGATGCCCAGGCTATGCGGGGCAAGGTGGTGGAGCTGTACCGGGAGGATATCGACGACGAGGTGATCTTCGCCGCCGAGCTCATCGGCATGGAGGTATTCGCCAGTGGTGAAAAGCTGGGTGAAATCACCGATGTGCTGGACTACCCCGGAAACAGCGTGTATGTCGTTAAGGGTGAGTACGAATATATGATTCCTGCGGTGAAGCAGTTCATTCTTTCCACCGACCTGGATGCCAACCGCATGGAAGTCACCATCATCGAGGGGATGCGTACCGATGAGAATTGATATTATGACCCTTTTTCCCGAGTCTGTGGGCGATGTGCTGTCTGATTCCATTTTGGGTCGGGCGCAGGATCGGGGCATTATCCGCATTGAAGCCCATCAAATCCGGGACTACACCGCCAACAAGCAGAATCAGACCGATGATTACCCCTACGGCGGCGGTCGGGGCGCAGTGATGACCGCGGATCCTCTTTACCGCTGCTGGGAAGCCATCTGCGAGGAAGCTGCCGGACCGGTGCATACCATTTACCTCTCCCCCTGCGGCAAGACATTTAAGCAAGCGGACGCGATTCGCTTAAGCCAAATGGACAACCTCATTTTGGTTTGCGGTCACTACGAGGGCATCGACCAGCGGTTCATTGACGAATGTGTGGACGAGGAAATATCTTTGGGAGATTTCGTCCTTACCGGCGGTGAGATCGCCGCCATGGCGGTGACAGATGCGGTGTGCCGAATGGTGCCCGGTGTGCTGGCTGACCCGGAGTGCTTTGAAGATGAAAGCCATTTCAACGGGCTTTTGGAATATCCCCAGTACACCCGCCCTGCGGTGTGGCACGGACGGGCAATTCCGGAGATCCTCACTTCCGGCAACCATGAAAAAGTGCGCCAGTGGCGGCGCAAGCAATCTCTGCGCCGTACCCGTGAGCGCAGACCGGATATGTACGAAAAGCTGGATCTAAGCTCCAAGCAGGATAAAAAGCTGCTGAAAGAAATGGAAATGGAAGATAACGAGAAAAGCGGTGCGTAAAACGCACCGCTTTTTTTATATTCTTTTCTTCCGCAGGCAAAAGCTGACCGCGAAAATCAGCGCCAGCGCCAAGGAAATTGCCGCGCCTGCAGAGCTTCCCAAATAGTAAGAAACTATCAAGCCGCCTACACCGGCAAGCAGCGCAAACAGCACAGAAAACAGATGGTACTGCTTTAAGTTCTTCGCCACATTCCTTGCACTTGCCGCCGGCAGCACCAAAAGGGAATTGAGGATCAAAAGTCCCACGCTGGAAATGCTCAGCGTCACCACAATGGCAATCGCCACGGTGAAAACAGTTTGCGCCAAGCCCACAGGGATGCCCCGGGAAGATGCCAGCTGGGGATGCACCGCCGTAAGGGTCAGCCGGTTGGCGCACAGCACCCAGAAAACCAAGACACCTGCCAGCACCAGCGCCAGCATGCCGATCTCTGCCGGTGTTACCGATAGAATATCGCCGATGAGATACTTATTATACTTGGTAAAGCTGTCGCCGCCAAGAGTGGCAATGAAAATGCCCAGTGCCACCGCAGTGCTGGAAAACACACCGATCAGCGTATCCGCCGCTTGATTGCTGCGGCTGCGGACAAAGGAAAACAGCAGCGCAAACACCGCACTGAACACCACCGCCACCCAGGTAGGTGCGGCAATGCCGCAAATGCAGCCGATAGCAATGCCGGTAAAGGCACTATGTCCCAGCGCGTCAGAGAAAAAGCTCATGCGTCCCGTAACAATCATGGTAGACAAAATACCAAACAGCGGCGCCATAATCAAAATGGCAAGCATGGCATTTTTCATGAAATCCCACTGAAGCATTTCAATGGGCAGCGCGTCGCAAATGGCATACCAAACACTCATTTTTCGCCACCTCCTGCATGAAATACCTGCCGGAAGGCATCGCTTTGCAGTACCTCCTTGGGGCTGCCCATGGCAAGGATCGACTTGTCCATGAGCACCACCTGATCGGCATACCGCTCCAGCACAGAAAAATCGTGGGTAGTCATCAAAATCGACAGATCGTAGGTCTTACGAATCTCGTCCACCATGTCCATAAGCCCGCTTTGACCCTCCACATCCACACCGGACAGGGGTTCGTCCAAAATCAGAATGTTGGGAATTGGCTCCAACGCCAGCGCCAGCAGCACCCGCTGCAGCTCACCGCCGGACAGCGTTCCCACCCGCTTGTCGATCAATTCCTCACCGTGGACACGGGAAAGGCACTCCAGAATTTTCTCGCGCATAGCCTTGCTCAGCCCCAAAAAGGCAGGGCGGCTGCTCATGCAGCAGACAAAAAGGTCTGCAACGCTGATAGGATCGCCGGGGTCAAAAGAAGGACTCTGGGGCACATAGCCAATCTTGGGCTTTCTGCCCCGCTGACCGGGTGCGGAAAAGGCAATGACACCGTCATAGTCCTGCTGACCCAGTACCGCTTTTAAAAAGGTACTTTTTCCCGCGCCGTTAGGGCCGATGAGTGCGATCATCTGCCCGCAATGGACATGCAAGCTGATGTCCTGCAAAATCTTATCGTTTCCAATGGTAACGCTCAGATCCTGTACCCGAAGGCAGCAGGAATCGCCGCAATTGCCGCCATGGAGAAAAGGTTTCATCCCAATGCCTCCTTTACTGTGTCGATATTGTGATACATGGCATCAAACCAGCTGTCGCCGGACATTGCCATATCCAGTGAAAACTCTTTCGCGCCGGTCTCGCTGCACAAAATCGCAGCCGCCGCTGGGCTGCCGTTGCGTTCTGTAAATACAGCCGGCAGATTATGATCGCGGGTCAATTCAATCAGTTCGATCAGCTCCGATGCTGACGCTTCGCTGCCGGATTCCTCTTCGATGGCTCGCAGAATCGTCAGATCAAAGCTTTCCGCAAAATAGGAAAATCCGTCATGGAAGGTGATCAATTCCCGGCAGGAAAGCGCACGCAGCTGCTCCTTGCCATAGCTTTCCAGCTTGGCGATCTTCTGCAGCAGCTTTTCGGCATTTTTATCAAAAATATCAGAATGCTCCGGGTATCGTTCCTTTAATCCCGTGCAGATGTTTTCCGCCATAACCATGGCGTTTTCCGGGGAAAGCCAGATGTGGGCATCCTGTTCATGGGCATGGTCGTGGTCATGCTCGTGGTCACAGTCCAAAAGCGCAATGCCCTCAGAGCTGTCGATCAGAGGCTTATTGTCGATGACATCCATCAAAAAGTCTTCCAACCCTGCGCCGGATGTCACCACCACTTCCGCCTGCTCTACTGCGCGCATTTGGGAAACGCTCAAAGAATAATCGTGCAGGCAGGAGACATTCTCCGTAACGATTCTTGTAACCGCAAGCCCCGTTCCTTCGCACAGGAAAGCCGTAAACTCATAAACCGGCAGCGTGGTCGCCGCAATCTGCGCCGGTCTTTCTTCAGCGGAACAGCCGCCGAGGAGCAAACAAATCAGCCCCAAAATGGCTATTGTCTTTTTCATAATGCTCATTCCTTGGTGTCATTTATGTCTTCATCATACCATATTTGTCAAGAAAAACGGAGGCTGAAAACAGCCTCCGCATCTTATTTTAGTGGGTATCCAGCCAAGCGTTGACCTTGGTCTTGGCAAGGCGCAGAATGTCTGCCTCGGGGTAAGGAGAATTCTCACCGCCCTTGACAAACAGGAAATACAGACCCTCGGGAGTCTGGAACAAAATCTCCTCGTAACCTGCAGAATCGCCGTAGTATCCGTATGTATACTTCTTGATCAGCGTAGCAGTTTCGGTGTCATATTCCTTCTTGCAGATGATCTTTTTCATAATCTGACCTCCTTTCGTAAAGCAACATGCCTATTATACATATTTTAACACGAAAATCAAGCAGAATCTTCGTTGTTTCCAAACATTTCATAATTTCTGCCGGTCTTGCCTTTTTATAAATCCGTGTTATGATAATTGCGAGGTGAAATTATGAAGGATATTCCTCTGTTTACAACAGAATTTGGTGTTGCCAGCCTGATCTTAAAAGAGATCCCCTATCGACAGGAGGCCTATGTCCGCCTGCAGGCAACGCAGACCCCTGCAGCGCTAATAAAGGAATGTGTGGGCTTCTGCCGCGTCTGCGGCGCAGAACGAATTTACGCCACCGGTCACGAATTCCTTGAAAGCTACCCTTTGCACACCGCCGTATTGCAGATGCAGTGCTCTGTTAACTCCCTGCCCCAAACCGACGCAGCACTGTTTCCGGTGCTGCCGGAAAATTTAGAAAACTGGCGCAGTATATATAATGAAAAGATGGCAGCAGTCCCCAACGCCTCTTACATGACCGAAAAAGATGGCAAAGCCATGCTCCAATCCGGCAGCGGCTACTTTGTCCACCAGGACGGTAAACTTCTGGGCATCGGCAAGGTAGCGGACGGAAAAATCGAAGCTGTGGCAGCTGTGGTTCCCAGAGCAGGAAAATATGTCACGCTGGCACTTTGCAGCTTGATTCGTGACGGCACCGTTTCCCTGGAGGTGGCAAGCGCCAATACACGGGCGATCCGGCTTTACGAAAAACTGGGCTTTTTTACGGTTAAGGAACTGTCAAAATGGTATGTTTTGTTTCCCAGCGGCTGACATCTGTCAGCCGCTGATATTCTTATATACAGTATATTTATTCATTTATTCATGCCATTTTTGCCATTTTTGTACACTTCACCCTGCAATTACTAGGTTTTTTCCTCTTTCTTTGTGAAATATTAACCGTTGACACTGTATAATATACGCGCTATAATGCATGCATAAACAACGCACCGCTTCGGTGCAAGAAAAGGAGTAATGAAAAATGAAAAAGTTAATCGCATTGGCACTGGCCGCACTTATGGTCCTCTCAATCTTCGCAGGTTGCGCTCCTGCTGAAAAGCCCGAGGCAACCGCCGGCAGCAACAAGTACAACCTTAAGACCGTTAAGGAAGGATACCTGACCGTCATCACTTCCCCCGACTATGCTCCTTATGAGTTCTATGCTCTGGATAAGAACGGCGACCCCAGCCTGGCTGGCTTCGATATGGCTCTGGCAAAGTACATCGCTGACTACCTGGGCTTGGCTCTGAATGTTGTTCCCATGGACTTCAACGGCATCATCGGCGAAATGGGCGCAGGCAAGGCTGACCTGGCTCTGGCTGGTCTTTCTCCCGATCCCGACCGTCTGGAAAAGATGGACTTCTCCGATACTTACTACGAAGGCAAGCAGGCATTCGTAACCACCAAGGCTAACGCCTCCAAGTTCACTGACCTGGCTTCCACCAACAGCGCTGACGTTAAGATCTCTGCTCAGACCGGCACCATTCAGATGGATCTGGCTGCAGAATTCAGCCCCAACGCACAGATGACCCAGCTGACCAAGGCTACCGACATCATCGCCGAGCTGATTTCCGGCAAGCTGGACGGCGCTTACATCGAGTGGGACGTTGCTGAGTCCTACATGAAGAACTATCCCGATCTGCAGATCCTCTGCGAAGTTCCCTACGAAGCTGAAGGCAACGTTATTGGTGTCGCCAAGGGCAACGCTGACCTGCTGAAGTACGTCAACGAAGCTCTGAACAAGTGCGTCGACGAAGGCACCTTCGCACAGTTCCTGGAAGAAGCTAACAACCTGGCTGCAGGCGACAACTATCAGGGCTTGCTGGATCCCGATGGCAATGTTCCCACTGAAGGTTCCACCGAGGGTTCTACTGAAGGCTAATTACAAGTGATTCAGATTCCTCCCTGCCAAACAGGGAGGAATTTGACGCGTTTTGAAAGGACATTTTCATGGATAATTTGATCACTGCGGAAGGCTTTGCGAAAACCTTCACCTTTATAAAGCTTATCCAACAAGGCCTTGTTGTCACGGTTTTGCTGGCATTTTTGACGGTGGTGATCGGCTTTGTGCTGGGCATCCTGCTTGCCATCATGCGCATGACCGACATCCGCCCTCTTCGTTTTCTTTCTCACGATCGCTTCGGCGCTCCTCAGAAGAACCGTTTTCTTGCGTTTTTAAGCAAGTTTAATCCCGTAAGCATGATCGCCACGGTGTATGTAGAAGTGATTCGCTCCACTCCCGTTCTGGTGCAGATCATGCTGATCTACCACGGCATTTTTGGTCTGATTGATCTGCCGTCCTTTACATTCTTCGGCTTCATCAGCTTTGAGCGCTTCTTCCCCGGTGTTGTGGCGCTGGGTATCAACTCCGGCGCTTACCTATGTGAGATCATCCGAAGCGGTATCCAATCCATTGACGGCGGACAGACAGAAGCGGCAAGAAGCCTTGGTATGAACAAGGTGCAGACTATGACGAACATCATTCTGCCCCAGGCAATTAAGAATATTCTGCCTGCCATCGCAAACGAATTCGTTGTTATTATCAAGGAATCCTCCATCTGCTACACCATCGGTGTCCGGGACATCATGTCCTCTGTTGAGGCTGTCCGGGGTGCATACTTCATCATCATGGAGCCCCTGCTGGTGGCAACGGCAATCTATTTCTGCCTGTGCTTCCCCACATCCAAGCTTATCGCATACATCGAAAGGAGAATGAGCCGTGGCGACAAACGATAAACTCATTCAGGTGAAAAACCTGAAAAAGTATTATAACAAAGGCACCATTCACGCACTGGACGATGTCAGCGTAGATATCAACAAGGGTGATGTAATGGTGGTCATCGGTCCTTCCGGCTCCGGTAAATCCACCTTCCTGCGCAGCCTGAATCTGATTGAAGAGCCCACTGACGGACAGATCATTTTCCACAACATCGACATTACCAAAAAGTCCTTCATCAACAAGCAGGGTAAAAAGGAAAAGGTGGACATCAATCTGCACCGGCAGAAGATGGGCATGGTTTTCCAGCATTTCAATCTGTTCCCTCACAAGACCATTCTGGACAACATGATCCTCTCCCCCGTTAAGGTGCTGAAAATGCCAAAGGCAGAGGCTATCGCCAAAGCCATGGAGCTTTTAAAGCGGGTAGGCCTTGAGGATCGCGCCGGCGCGTATCCCATTCAGCTTTCCGGTGGACAGAAGCAGCGTATCGCCATTGTCCGGGCGCTGATGATGGAGCCCGAGGTCATGCTTTTCGACGAGCCCACCTCCGCCCTGGACCCGGAAATGGTCGGCGAAGTGCTTGCAGTTATGAAAGAGCTTGCCGTCAGCGGTATGACCATGGTGGTGGTCACCCATGAAATGGGCTTTGCAAAAGAAGTGGGCAACCGGGTTCTCTTTATGGACGAAGGCAAACTGGTGGAGGAAGGTACTCCCGAGCAAATCTTCGATACTCCTCAGAATCCCAGATTGCAGGACTTCCTTTCTAAAGTTCTATAAACAAAGAGCAGCCATTTTCATGGCTGCTCTTCAAATTTCAGTTTGGCGTGCAGTTAAGCCTCCCCTTTGAGGGGAGGTGCCCAGTGCGCACACTGGGCGGAGGGGTGTTTTATCCCGCATTTTTACACCCCTCAGTCACCTTCGGTGACAGCTCCCCTCGGAGGGGAGCCTTTGCCCGACAAACCGCAATTTATGGTTCTTCTATAACCGCTACAATGCGGCTGTAGTCTGTTGCAAAATGGTAGGGTGCAATGCGCCTACTTTCCCCCGGCTGCAAATTTGTCAGCACCAAGGAGTAGGTCACGCCGCCAAGGAGCAGGTCGTCCTGCTCGTAATACTGCTTGTAAAATACCCGCACGCAGCCAATCGCCTGCTGGGAAAGATTCGTAACCACCAGATTACAAGCCCCATCCGGCAGCACCTGCACCATGTTCTGCGGTGAAACTGTTGCTGTGACGATTTTTGGACACTGAAAATCCACAATCCGCTCCATATCGTAAAGCTGAGCATCCTTTTCCAGCACCAGCACGCGTCCTCCCGGCGGAATATAGGTGGCTTCAAACCGCAGCTGCCGATGCTCCTGATACACAATCGCTTCCACATATTCAACCACCTTGTTCCCCGTATTTTCCAGCTCCAGCGCTGCCACGCCAACCAGTTCCTCGGCATTTTGATCCTCATAAAATGGTCCGTCAAAGCTGACAAGCCGCCGGGCATAAATATTGGCATAGGGCAGCTGGCAAGGGGTTTCCTCCTCCGGCTGGGTGGTCGGTTGGGTCTGCACGGGATGAAACAGAGGCTGGGGCTTAACATAAGCCGCTGCCGCAGAGGTATCTGCAAAACAAAACCAAATCAGCCCCATCAGCACCGCCAAGCTGACCGTCACACCGAAAAACCGTATCATAACACCGCTCCCCATCATCTGTAGTTTTGGCATTATAAAAAAATTCCCTTGACCGAATCAAGGGAAAGAGCCGATTTTTCGCTGACGATTTTTGAAAACCCATCGACAAAACAGGCGCCTGCCAAGAAGCAGGCGCTTACTTTTTTACTCCAAAACATGCTCCAGACCCATCTCCAAAATGGTCCGCACATGGTCATCCGCCAGGGAATAGAGAATATTCTTGCCGTCGCGACGGTATTTGACCAAATGGAGCTGCTTCAAAAGCCGCAGCTGATGGGACACCGCGCTTTGAGAAAGCCCCACCGCTTCGGCAATATCTCCTACACATCGCTCCTGCTGCAGAAGAAGGGACAAAATCTCCACACGGGTGGTGTCACCAAAAGCCTTAAAAAGCTCCGCAATGGCATCTAACGTCTCTTTTTTCGGTATTTGCCCCATTTTCTTCCCTCCTTCCGGTTATTTGGGCGATTTTTCTGCCTGCATGGGATCTTTCAGCACGGTAATTCCCATGCTTTCCAGTTTTAAAACAGCCCTGTCCATATCTTCCAATTCAAAATCCTCGGGTTTATGGGCATCGATTCCCACCACGGCGCGGACATTCTCCTCCGCTGCCACTTTCCAAAATGCATCGCAGGGATAGCCCAGAACACCGGGCTTTCTTTTTTTCATCGCGCCATAAAGATTGTATTCCAACGGGATTCCCAGCCGGTTTGCCTCCCGGCAAAGCACACGGGACAGTCTTTCTGCCACATCGTCAAATTCATGGTAGCTGCTCAGCATCAGATCCGGGTGGGCAAGGTACAAAAACAGTCCTGTTTCCATTCCCTCCACCGCCATATCCACATAATGCTCCAACTCCTTGGGAGTGGTCAGCGCGCCGGAATAAGGGTCGCCGGCAGTCCAATCACCATGATTACCAAGGATCATGTAGTCCAGCCGTTTTCTTAAGTCCGTCAAAAACGGGAAAAAGCGGGGCACGGACTCACATTCTAAGCCCAGCAAAATCTCAATCTTGCCCTCGAACTTTTCCTTCAGAGCATTGACAGAGGAAATGTAATCCTCCAGCATTTGCGCAGACATCTTCGTATTCTCCGCCTGAAATTCCGGCTCGTAAGGAAAGGGCGTATGGTCAGAAAATCCCAGTTTGGTATACCCCTGGACAATGGCTGCCAGCACAAATTCCTCATCCGTACCATAGGCATGACCGCAGCGGGCAGTATGGGTATGCAAATTGACCTTCATAACGTTCTTCTTTCTGTTTCATTTTTCTTATCATAACATATCGCGACCAAAAAAGCAAAGAGTTAAATTGCGGTTTAGCGGGCAGATAACCAATAGTTTTGTCATCCCGAGCGACCAAACGGGAGTCGAGGGATCTACGCATTATCGTCCCTGCTAAGCAGATAATCGGTACGAAGATCCCTCCACGCGGCTTCGCCTTGGTCGGGATGACAACATTGTTGGAGATTTGGAGTTGCCCGGCAAACTAAAATTTGACAATCTGCTATGAAAAAGGGTGCGCCATTAGGCGCACCCTTTCGGTGTTTTATTACAGACCCTTGCAAAGAGAAAGGGCAGCTTCGTCAGCAACCAGAGTGAAATCGGGATGCAGCTGCATGATGGATGCAGGAACAGCGGGAGTCACAGGACCGCAGAACGCATCTCTCAGAATCTCAGCCTTGCTTTCGCCGGTGACGATCATCACAACGCGCTTTGCCTGCAGGATGTCCAGAATGCCCATGGTGTAGGCCTTGCGGGGCACATCTGCTTCGCTTTCGAAGAAGCGGGCATTTGCGTCGATGGTGTTCTGGGTCAGCTCCACGCAGTGGGTGCCCTTGACAAACTCGCTGCAGGGCTCGTTAAAGCCGATGTGACCGTTATGACCGATGCCCAGCAGCTGCAGATCAACACCGCCCAAATCATGGATCAGCTGATCGTAGGCAGCGCACTGCTCCTGAGCATTGAGGTTGGTGCCATCGGGCAGATGGGTGTTGGCCTTATCGATGTTGATGTGGTCAAACAGATTCTTGTTCATGAAGTAAGCATAGCTCTGATCATGGTCGGGAGCAAGGCCTACATACTCATCCAGGTTTACGGTGCGGGTCTGGGAGAAGTCCAGATCGCCCTTTTCGTACCAGGAAATCAGCTGCTGGTAGGTGCCGATAGGTGTGCTGCCGGTGGCAAGACCCAAAACGCAATCGGGCTTCAGGATCACCTGAGCGGAAATGATGTTGGCAGTCTTGCGGCTGGCATCTTTATAATCTTTACAACGAATAACTCTCATGGTAAATACCCCTTTCATTTGTTCTCTTGGATAATCATAGCATTTTCGAAGATTTCTGTACAGATTTCCCGGGGTTTTGAATCGCTTTCGGCAAAAACATAGTTGTATTTGGTACGAAAAAAGCGCATCACCTGCCGTGATGCGCTTTTTATTACTTTCCGGAGGCCACGCTCTTGCGGATCAGTGCCCGCTTCAAGCGAGCCTGGGCAAGGCGAATGTCTGTTTCGGATGCATTTTTATCTTGCAGCATTTTTTCTGCCTTCTTGTAGGATGCATCTGCCCGGTCTTCGTCGATCTCGTCTGCCCACTCAAAGGTAGTAGGCACCAAAGTCACTTTGCCATCCAGCACGCTGACCATGCCGCCAATGCAGGCGCCGTAGCGCTTTTTGCCGTCTATCAGCACCGTGGCTCTGCCCATACCCAAAGGCGCAACGCAGTTGACATGCCCGGCAAGGATTCCCAGATCGCCGGCGGTTGTCCGGACGATCAGCTCCTCCGCCATGCCGTCATATTTCAGCCCGTCGGGGGTGACGATTTTTAAGGAAAAGGGCGTCATACGCGCTGCCCCTTCCACTTTTCCACCACATCATCAATGGTGCCGGCATAGAGGAAGCAGGATTCGGGAATCTCATCGTGCTTGCCCTCAATGATCTCCTTAAAGCCGCGGACGGTTTCCTTAAGGGGTACATACTTGCCCTTGTAGCCGGTGAACTGCTCCGCCACGGAGAAGGGCTGGCTGAGGAACCGCTGCACCTTACGGGCGCGGTTAACGGTAAGCTTATCCTCCTCGGAAAGCTCGTCCATACCCATAATGGCGATGATATCCTGGAGCTCCTTGTACCGCTGCAGCATTCTCTGCACGGCGCGGGCAACCTCGTAATGCTCCCGACCAACCACATCGGGGCTTAAGATACGGGAAGAGGAATTCAAGGGGTCAACGGCAGGATAGATGCCCAAAGACGCAATGCCGCGGTCCAGCGCAGTGGTTGCGTCCAGATGGGCAAAGGTGGTAGCAGGTGCGGGGTCCGTATAGTCGTCAGCAGGGACATAAACTGCCTGCACGGAAGTAATAGAGCCGTTCTTTGTGGAAGTAATACGCTCCTGCAGAGCGCCCATTTCCGTTGCCAGCGTGGGCTGGTAGCCAACGGCAGAGGGCATACGACCCAACAGCGCGGACACTTCACTGCCTGCCTGTGTAAAGCGGAAAATATTGTCAATGAAGAGCAGCACATCCTGGTGCTTCACATCCCGGAAGTACTCTGCCATGGTAAGTCCCGTCAAACCGACACGCATTCTTGCTCCGGGGGGCTCATTCATCTGACCGAAAACCATGGCGGTCTTATTGATAACGCCACTTTCGGTCATTTCGTTATAAAGGTCGTTACCCTCACGGGTGCGCTCACCAACACCGGTAAACACAGAGTAGCCGTTGTGGGCAGTGGCGATGTTATAAATCAGCTCCTGGATCAGAACTGTCTTGCCGACACCTGCGCCGCCGAACAGACCGATCTTACCACCCTTTGCATAGGGGCAGATCAGGTCAACGACCTTAATGCCGGTCTCCAAAATCTCGGTGGCAGATTCCTGCTCGTCATAGGCAGGAGCCGGACGGTGAATGGGCCAGCTTTCTGCGCCTGCAACCTGAGGCTTATTGTCGATGGGCTGTCCCAGCAGATTAAACACTCTGCCAAGGCACTCCTCGCCAACGGGTACGGTAATGGGCGCGCCGGTATCGGTTGCCTCTGCGCCCCGCTGCAGACCGTCAGTAGAAGACATGGCAATGCAGCGCACCACATTGTCACCAATGTGCTGCGCGACCTCGGCTACGATGGTGGCTTCCCCATTGGGAACATTTATAGCGGAAAGCAGCTGGGGAAGCTCACCGTCCGCAAAACGGATATCCAAAACAGGACCCATGATCTGGATCACGGTGCCTTTGGTATTCGCCATAGGTATCAACTCCTTTTTATCATTAGGATCCTGCGACAATCTCGGTGATCTCCTGGGTAATTGCCGCCTGCCGCGCCTGATTGAACTTCAGGCTCAGATCCTGGATCATTTCGTCGGCATTTTGGGTGGCGGAATCCATTGCGGTGCGCCGCGCTGCCTGCTCGGCTGCCCGGCTTTCGCAAAGCGCGCCATACAGAATGCCGCCCAGATACTCCGGTACGATTGTCTCAAAAACCTCTGTGCTGCCGGGCTCATAAAGAATATCGGAATTCTTCCGCTTTTCATCCTGCTGCTGCAGCAGCGGCAGCATACGAAGCGTCGAAGGTGTCTGAGAAAGCACCGACACAAAATTGGTATAGCCAATCACGATTTCGTCAAATTCGCCTGTCTTATAGGCTTTTGCCAAAACCTTTGCCACGCTGAAGCAATCGCCGATGGACATATCCGCCGCCTCTGTGTAGTTTTGGGTCAAAACCGGCACATTGCGGGTCTTAAAGTAGTCTACCGCCTTTTTGCCGATGGGCAGAACGGTACATTCCTTGCCCTCCATTTGGGCTGTGACCAGTTTCAGCACATTGCTGTTGTAGCCGCCGGCAAGACCTCTGTCACCGGCAATGACCACGAAGAGGGTCTTGTTCCCTTCCCGCTTGCTTAAATACGGGGAAGAAAAATCCGTTCCCGAATTGACGATGTCCGTAATGGTTTGATACAAAATCTCAAAATACGGGCGGGAATTGGCTACTTCTGCCTGGGCATGGCGCAGCTTGGATGCAGCGACCATTTCCATGGCCTTGGTGATCTGCCGGGTGGACTGCATGCTGCGGATTCGGTTTTTGATTTCCTTGGTGGAAACGGTGGCCATGGGCTCACTCCTTCCTTATTGGGCTACGGTAAACTCCTCAAGCAGCGAAGAAAGGGCTTCTTTCAGCTTATCTTCGGTGCTCTGCTCCAGCTTGCCGCTGGTACGGATGGCATCCAGCACGTCCATGTGCCGGTTGTCCATGTATTCATACAGCCGCTTTTCAAATTCGGGTACTTTTTCCAAAGCGATATCCTTAAGGTAGCCATTGGTTACGGCATAAATGATGCAAACCTGATGGGCAACCTCCACGGGAGCATTATTGCTCTGCTTCAGCACCGCCACGATCCGTTCGCCCAGAGAAAGACGGGCCTTGGTATCCGCATCCAGATCCGAGCCAAACTGGGCAAAGCTTTGCAGCTCCCGGTACTGAGAGTACAGAAGCTTCAAGCTGCCTGCCACTTTTTTCATGGCCTTGATCTGCGCGTCACCGCCAACGCGGGACACGGAGATACCGGGGTTCACCGCAGGCATAACGCCGGCATTGAACAGCTCCGACACCAGGAAGATCTGACCGTCGGTAATGGAAATAACATTGGTGGGAATGTAGGCAGAAACGTCACCTGCCTGGGTCTCGATAATGGGAAGCGCCGTCAAGCTGCCGCCACCTAACTCGTCAGACATCTGCGCTGCACGCTCCAAAAGTCTGGAATGGAGATAGAACACGTCGCCGGGGTAAGCTTCCCGTCCGGGAGGACGGCGGATCAGCAGAGAAATGGCGCGGTATGCCACCGCGTGCTTACTCAGGTCATCGTAAATGACCAAAACATCCTTGCCCTGGTGCATAAAATGCTCGCCCATGGTGCAGCCGGTATAAGGCGCGATATACTGCATGGGTGCAAGCTCGGAAGCCGTTGCGGACACAACAATCGTATAGTCCATAGCGCCGCCTACACTAAGACTTTCCACCACCTGAGCAACGGTAGAACGCTTCTGACCGATGGCAACATAAATGCAAATCACATTCTTGCCCTTCTGATTCAGAATGGTATCGGTAGCGATGGTGGTCTTACCGGTCTGGCGGTCGCCAATGATCAGCTCACGCTGACCCCGACCGATGGGGATCATGGAGTCGATTGCCTTGATGCCGGTCTGCAAAGGACGGGAAACATGCTGGCGCTCGATAATGCCGGGTGCGGGCATTTCGATGGGGCGGTAGCCTTCTGCCTCGATGGTGCCCTTGCCGTCGATGGGCTCACCCAGGGCATTGACCACGCGACCAATGAGCTTTTCGCCCACGGGGACGGACACCACCTTGCCGGTACGCTTAACGGTGTCGCCCTCTTTTATGCCGTTGTCCGTACCCAAAATAACGACGGAAACGGTTTCCTCTTCCAAATTCTGTGCCATGCCAAATGAGCCGTTGGGGAATTCCACCAACTCGCCTGCCATGCAGTTATCCAGTCCGGAAACTCTTGCGATGCCGTCACCTACCAGAATGACGATGCCGGTCTCGCTGGCTTCCATGCGATTTTCGTAATTTTTTATCTGTTCACGAATGATTTTCGTGATCTCATCGGGTCTTAATTCCATAGTTTACCTACTTTCGCTTAAAGCACGGTATTTTCAAGCTTTTCTCGGATGTCCGCCAGCCGGTGGGCAGCAGTATCATCCAGCCGTTTTCCGCTGTAATCCAGGCGGATTCCGCCCAGCACAGCCGGGTCGATCCGGTTTGTCAGCTCCACGGTCTTTCCCGTAAGCTGAGAAAGCTTCTGCGTCAGTTTCTGCGTCTGTCCATCGGTAAGTGCCTGCGCCGTCACGGCGGTCACGGGCAAAATGCCGTTATCCTCGTTATAATGCTCCTGATATGCCGCCACACAAGCAGAAAATTGCTTTGCATAGCCCTTTTCCGTCAAAATCTTGAGAAAATTCAGCACATAGGGGTGCACCTTTTCCCGAAAGCTTTCGTCCAAAACGGCGCAGCGCTCCTGCTTCGTCAGATTCGGCGAAGACAGCAGCCGCAAGAAATCATGCGCATCTTCAAAGCACCCATTCAGCACCTGAAGCTGCTGAAGGATCTGCTCGCTCAATCCCTCTGCCTTGGCAAGATCGTAAAGGGCTTCACCGTAAACATTTCCGGTCATACCTGATCCCCCAAGTTGCGGATGAAATCATCTACCATTTTCTCCTGATCGGCAGAAGAGATCTCCCGCTCCACGATCTTCTCGGCAATGGCGACAGCCATGCCGGAGATCTCGTTTTTGGCATCGTTGATGGCTTTTTTCTTCTCCATGGCGATGTCTGCCGCGGCCTTTTCCCGGATGGCATTGGCATCGGCATTTGCCGCACGGATGATCTCTTCCTCCCGGCTCTGACCCCGGATCACCGCCTCTTTCACAAGGCGCTCGCCGGTCTCGGCGGCAGCGGAGAGCTTTTCTTTGTACTCGGTTTCCAGGGCTGCCGCGTTGCTGCGGGCAGTATTGGCTTCCAGGTACATATCATCGATCTCTTTTTGCCGGTCTGCGATGATCTTCATCACCGGTCCGAACAAAAATTTCTTTGCCACAAAATAGATGATCAGCGTATTAAGCAGAATAAATAGAGCTGTCCAGAAGTTTACACCGACAAAAGCTTCAAACCGTTCCAAAAAATTGTCCAATTCTGCAAACTCCTTTCACTGTATAATGAAAAGAACTTACAGCAGGAACATGATCAAAAGCGCAATGATCAAAGAGTAAATACCGGTGGTCTCAGCGATTGCACAGCCCATGATCATCGTGCTTCTAAGTGTGCCGGAAGCTTCGGGCTGGCGAGCCATACCCTCCAACGCCTTACCGACAGCATTACCTTCACCGATACCGGGGCCGATAGCGCCGATACCCATACACAGACCTGCGCCGATTGCCTTACCGGCGATTGCGATTGCACTTGCAATATCCATAATAAAATCCTCCTGAAAATGATTGTTGTTTTTTTATTTATTCTGACTTACCGGCAGGGTCCGGCAAGGCAGAGGATATATATACCATCGTTAGCAAGCTGAAAACATAAGCTTGCACAAAACCTGAGAACAAATCAAAATAGCACGAAAGCACCGCAGGAAGTCCCAACGCGAGGATCGGTACTCCGGACAAGATCCCCGTAGCCTGCAAAAGACCAAAAAAGCCGAGAACACCGGTAAGAATACCAAACACCATTGCAATGACCTTTTTGCTCTTCTTCCAAAGAAGAATCAATCCTGCGCCCGCAGCAAGAAGCACCGCAGATACCACCCAGCCGCTTCCGGCGATTAAATTCAGTACACCGGCAGAGGCAGCGCTTAATGCTGTGTAGATGATAGCCGTAATGACACCGCCGCCTGCCACATTGCCAAAATGACGGAACGCCATAGATACGGGTTGGGCAATTTCCGAAACGATGTTCATGGGAGTCATCACCACGATGGGCTCTGTAAAGCCCTTGAGCCAACCGAGGAAGCCGTTGGTTTTAATGCTGTGATACCAGCAAAGCACGCTGACCATCAGCGCCCAAACCATCACGCAGCTGATATCCGCCGTGGTAGACCGCAGGAAACCGGTCAGACCGATGAGGCTTCCACAAATAGAGCTTAAGAAAATTGTACCGATAAAAGGTGTCCAGTGGAGGTTGTGCTCTCCCATGGTCTCTTTGACCATGTTCTGCAGCATCATTACACCCTTTTCCACAAGCACCTGCTTGCCGTCCGGCCGCTTTTTCAGACCCTTTCCAAAATAAACAAAGGCACAGCATAGCAAAATTGTAACAATCAGCGAAGATACGGTGGTCTGGGTAATATCAATACCGCCAAATATGGGAATGGTAAAATATATAAATGCACCGGTTACATCCAGATCCATTCGTTCATTCCCCCTTTTTCTTAAAGAATTCCGCCAGTGTCAGCACCGGCCGCACAAAAACCAACGGCAGCACCAGCGCGATTGGGTTGGCAATGCCGCCCTTGGCACAAGCAAATAGAATCACAAACAGCACGATGATACGCAGCATGTAGGAATTGCGCACCAATGCCTGTCCGCCCTTAACATCCTGCTTTTCCGCTTTATCGGCAGCAAGGCTGGCACTGATCGCCATAAAAAAGAAATTGGCAACAGCCAGCACACCGCCGATAATACCGCCCACCAATACTTTCCAGTCAAAGTAGCCCAGCAGGGCAAAAATGCCGATCATCACAGCCACGCAAGCGCCTACGCCCAGAGAAACGATGGCGGTTTCTTTTAATATGAATTTTCTGTCTTCCATAGAAACCTCCGTCAATCGTGGTCGTTAAAGGAAACCGGCGGGTCCTCCTGCTTATCTCCGGAAAAGCGAGACATTGCCTTCAGGCTTGTACGAAAGCCGTCAATGGCGCAAATAAAGCCGACACTCACGCCCACCCAAAGCACCCAGTCGCCCCAGCCGAGATTCCTCAGCCACAGTGCAACCAAAACAAATCCGGCAAGGGGCAGCGCAGTAGAAAGACCCAGCTGGGTCAACCAGATCAGCAAACGTAAGTCCTTCATTTGCCAACACCCCCCTTTTTACTCCAGTTATTATACCCAATGCAAGACCAATAATCAATACTCATATTATACATAATTTGTATAAAATTCAACGTTGTTTATTTTCCAAAGGGTCTTTTCAACAGCGCGGAAATATAGTAAAATAGAAACAATCACCAAATTGCGGTTTATCGGTTAGTCTAAATGTAGAGGCGACTATAAGTCGCCCGCGGGCGGCAGGTTGCCGCCCCTGCATTCTCTGATGGAACTGCCCAACAAACTGAAAACTAACCATTAGGAGTATTTCATGTACGAGCAGGAAATGGAGATCATCCAGGGCACAATCGGTGCTGTGGTATATCAGAATTATGACAACGGCTATGCCGTTTTGCGGCTCAGCATCGGTGGCGGACAGACCGTCACGGTGGTGGGCACCATTCCCCTGCCCGCAGTTGGCGAACGGCTGATGGTCACCGGCAAATGGAGCAATCACAGCAGCTATGGCCGCCAGTTTGAGGCAGAATTTTTAGAGCGCTTGCTGCCCCAAACCGGCACGGAGATTTTAAGCTACTTAAGCAGCCGCATTATTAAGGGAATCGGTCCTAAAACTGCCGCCCGGATCGTGCAGTATTTTGGCGATCAGACATTGGCTGTTATGGAGCGGGAACCAGAGCGGCTTGCGGAGGTTTCCGGCATCTCCCGAGCAAAAGCCCTCGCCATCGGTGAGGAATTCAAGCTGCGGGTGGGCATGCGGCAGCTGATGGAATTTTTCACGCTGCACCAGCTGCCGGCTGAGCTTGCGGTGCGGACATACAAGCTGTACGGCGAAAGCACCGTGGAGTTTCTTTACGACGATCCCTACCTTTTGATGGACGAGGGTTTGGATGCACCTTTTGGTGCGGTGGACCGGTTTGCCATCGATTTGGGTGTTTCCGGTGACGATAAGCGCCGGGTGCAGGCGGGCATTTTGTTTGAGCTGAATTACAATCTTTCCGCCGGACACGCATTTTTGCCGGAAGACAAGCTGATTTTGGCAACCGCTCAGCTTTTGAGCGTGGAGAGCGATGCCGTTATGAAGGGCATTGAAGATCTGCTGGAGGCAGAGCGTCTGGTGCGCGACACCCTGGCAGGTATTACGGTTTTGTACCTTCCTGCCCTTTACGAAGCGGAAAATTACTGCGCCCGCCGTCTTTTGATGGCAGCCAGCCGCACATTCCCCGAACCCAAAAACATTAACAAGCTGATGGGTTCCGTTTCCAGGGAAAGCGGACTGGAGTATTCTGCCCAACAGGAGCAGGCGATCCGCTCTGCCGCAACTGCCGGCATTTTGCTGATCACCGGCGGTCCCGGCACCGGCAAAACAACCATTCTCAAGGGTATTTTGTCCCTTTTGGGTCAAATGCAGCTTCGGTGCGTGCTTGCCGCCCCCACAGGACGGGCTGCCAAGCGGCTGACGGAAGTGACCGGCGAGGAAGCGTCCACCATCCACCGGCTTTTGGAAGCCGGCATTGATCAAAACACCGGCAAAATGGTGTTTTTGCGGGATGAAAGCAACCCCCTGAAGGCAGATGTGATCATCGTGGACGAAATGTCCATGGTGGACATTCCACTGCTGCATGCTCTTTTGCAGGCTGTGCCCTTGGGAAAACGGCTGATCTTCGTGGGTGACCCGGATCAGCTGCCGCCGGTAGGTCCGGGCTTCCCCTTTGGCGATATGCTGCGCAGCGATATACTGCCCTCTGTCCGGCTGACGAAAATTTTCCGGCAGGCACAGGAAAGCCTTATTGTTATGAATGCCCACCGGGTAAACAGCGGCGAATATCCCGACCTCAGAAACCGGAAAAGCGACTTTTTCTTCCTGCCATGCCGGTCTGAAGAGGAGCTGCAGCAGACCATCACCGGTCTTTGCACAACCCGCCTGCCCCAAAATATGGGCATTCCCGCCGATCAGATCCAAGTCCTCTCCCCCACCCGCAAGGGTGGTGTGGGCACGGCCGCGTTGAATCAAATTCTGCAAAGCGCTCTGAATCCTGCCGCACCCACAAAAAAAGAGCGCCAGTTCGGCGATTTTTCTTTCCGGGAAGGCGATCGGGTGATGCAAATCCGGAATAATTATGATATAATGTGGAAGAAGTGCGACGGCAGCAGCGTTGGCACCGGCATATTTAACGGTGACGTAGGCACCATCACCGCCATCGACCCTCACATGGAGACCATGACGGTGGTATTCGACGACCGGGAGGCTGACTACGATTTCACCCAGCTGGGAGAATTGGAGCCGGCATATGCCATGACGGTACATAAAAGCCAGGGCAGCGAATACCGGGCTGTGATCCTCTCTGCGTGGAACGGCTCACCTTATCTTTTGAGCCGCAGCGTGCTTTATACCGCCATTACCCGCGCCCGGGAACTGCTGATCATCGCCGGTCGGGAGGAAACAGTCCGGGCTATGACGGAAAACGCAAAGAAAGGTCGCCGCTACACCGGGCTGAAGCTGCGGCTGCAGGGAAAAACAGAATGATACTGAAGAAAATTGCAGCGCTGATCTTTCCGCCCAAATGCATTCTCTGCAAAAAGGTGCTGGAAAAGGACGAAACGGATCTTTGCAGGCATTGCCGCATCCATGCGCCAACTTGTCCGGTTTCCAAACAAAAGCTATCCTTTCTTGACAGTTGGGTCGCCATATGGCATTATGAAGATAGTGTAAGAGGTAGCGTTCTGCGCTATAAGTTTTACGGCAGACGGGGCTATGCCCATGCCTACGGGCGGCTGCTTGCCATGAAGCTTTCCCAGGAGTATCCCGATGGGTTTGATATTATCACATGGGTGCCTACCGGGTTGTTTCGCCGGCTGCGCCGGGGTTATGATCAAGCGCAGCTGCTGGCTGAGGCAGTTGGCGCGGAGCTTGATATGCCGCCCCAACCCACGCTGAAAAAGATTCGTCACACCCGCACCCAGTCCACCATTCGTGGGGATGCCCATCGCCGGGCAAATGTTCTGGGTGCCTACGAAGCCATCGATCCCAAGCAGCTTTCCGGAAAGCGGATTTTGCTTTTGGACGATGTGATCACCACCGGCTCCACCGCAGGCGAATGCGCCCGCGTTCTGCTGACTGCCGGTGCAAAAGAAGTTCATTGTGCAGCCGTGGCCCGTGCCCGGTACACTAAGAGGTGAAGGTTATGAAATTTCGTTTTTTCTCCCATGACTTGGGAATCGATCTAGGCACAGCCAATGTGCTGATTTTTGAAGACGGCAAGGGCATCATCGTAAGAGAGCCCTCTGTTGTGGCTGTGGATAAAAATACCGGCAAAATCCTGCAGGTAGGCTCTGCCGCCCGGAATATGCTAGGTCGCACCCCCGGCAATGTGGTGGCTATGCACCCGCTGAAGGACGGCGTTATCTCCGACCACGAAATGACGGTGAAAATGCTGCAGGTGCTGTTCCGTGAGGCAAGCCGGTCTTCCCTGTTCACCCCCAAGCCCCGCGTTGTTATCTGCGTGCCCAGCGGTGTTACAGAAGTGGAAGAGCGCACCGTTATCAACGCCGCCATGGACGCAGGCGCCCGCCGCGTGTACTTAATTGAAGAGCCTCTGGCTGCGGCACTGGGCGCAGGTCTTGACCTGCGGGGACCCAACGGTCATATGGTCATCGATATCGGCGGCGGCACCACGGATATTGCTGTGCTGAGCTTGAACGGTGTTGCCGTTTCCTCTTCCATCAAGGTCGCCGGCGATGCCTTTGACGAAGCCATCGGTCGGTATGTCCGCCGCAAGCACGGCGTAATCATCGGGCAGGCTACCGCTGAGGATATTAAAATTCAAATCGGCAGCGTTTATCCCCGCCCCGAAAATGTCAGCATGAATGTCAAGGGCAGAGATGCCAAGACCGGCATGCCCCGGGAGCTGACGCTGCTGTCTTCCGAAGTCTTCGAGGTCCTGCGCCGTCCGGCACGGCAGATTGCCGACGAAGTGCTGTCCGTTCTGGAAGAAACCAGCCCGGAGCTGGTTAGCGACATTTCCGAAAACGGCATTACCCTCACCGGCGGCGGCAGCCAGATCTGGGGTATGGATAAGCTGCTGACGGAGCGTACCGGTGTGCTTTGCACCGTGGCTGACGACGCCGATTCCTGCGTCGCTTACGGCTGTGGCAAGAGCCTTGCATGGATCAACCACATGCAGGAAGGTCCTATTAACATTGCAAGAAAGCGCGTTATGCGCAGCTAAAAAATATACCGCCGGAGGAAATTCCTCCGGCGGTTTTCCTTATCGTTAGCAGCCGCAGCCGTCCGTTTCCTGAGGGCAGTCGCAGCCGCTGGGCGCAAAGCGCTGTGCGGGGAAGGGAATTCTCGAGAACACCTCACAAGGATCCTCCGCGCCACCGGGTGCATCGCAGCACTCCTTGGTGGGAATGGCATAATCCAGCACCGGCACGATCAGCTGGGCATCCCGCTCCAGGCGGATGATGGAGAACTGCCCCAGCGTCACAAACAGCCGCCGCTTTTCTCCAACCAGCACCAGCTCATCGTCAAAATAATCCGCAATGGCTCTGGGCACTTGCAGCGCTGCATCATCGCAGCACTTGCAGTCGCAAGCCTCCCGGATTTTGGAGCTGAGGACCATGGGATCCAGTACCTCCACCACGGCGGTGGGATAGTTTGCCTGGCGCAGAGTTGCACCGTCGCATGCACCCAGGCGGGTCGTGCTTGTAAATATGTGGGCACAGCTATCTTCGCCGCAGAGCACTGCCCGCTTGGTGAACACCGCCAAGCCGTACAGGGCAGCCGGACGGGAGCAGCCAATGGTGGCATCGGCAAGAACGCGGTAGTAGAAGGTTACATCGATGCAGAAATGATTCCGGTCGAAAGCCACCGGCTCTACATCGATGTATGTGTAAATAAGCTCTGCGCAGCGCACCTTCGCACTGGCAGAAGAATCCAGCAGAGCCTGAGAGCCACGAGTCAGATACACTCTCAAGTCCTCTATGCAATCCTTGTCACGGCAGCTGTCCGTGATTTTTCTGGTGTGGATGGACATAGCCTGCTGCAGATCCTGGGGGTCACAGCGCAGGGTGTCCTGGCATTGTTCGGACATAACCAGATACCTCCCGAAAGAAAATGGGATAAGCAAATTGCTTATAGGACAGTTTATGCGATGTTTCCCAAGAAGTGCAAAAAAGAACGCCCCCTTGTCGAAGAGAGCGTTCTTTCCATCAATTAAATATAAAAATCGTCTCGCTGTGGTAGCGCTCATTTGCCTTGACAAAGGGCTGAGGCCATTCGGGATGGTTCACAGAATCGGGATAGTACTGGGTCTCCAGGCACACACCGCCGCCATCGCCATAGTGCACACCGCCCTTGCCGGTTTCGTCCATACCAGCAGAGGTGTAAAGCTGCACACCCGGGCAATCCGTAATCAGCGCCATGGTGCGACCACTGTCCGGATCAGACAGAATTGCCGCAGGGTTGGCGAACACCTCAAAGGTGTGGTCATAGCCCTTCAGACCGCTACCCAAATCTGTGCAGATGGGCTTGGGCTCGCGGAAATCAAATGCCGTACCTTCCACGCTTGCCAGCTCGCCGGTGGGGATCAGCGCCTCATCCACCGCCACATAGAAACGAGCGGGCATGGAAAGGATCTGCTTGCTTCCCTTTTCCCATTTATCATGACCTGCCAGGTTAAAATAGCTGTGGTTGGTAAAATTGAAGACCGTATCTTTATCACTGATGGCATCATAGCTGATCTTCAGGGCGCTGCCCTCCAGCTTATAGGTCACATGGATCTGAGCATTGCCGGGCAGACCCTGATCGCCGTCGGGGCTGAAAAGGCTCATGCGGATGCTGGTTTCGGTATGATCCTCCACCTTCCACAGGCGGTCTTTGAAATATGCATTGCCGCTGTGGAGGTTATTTTTGCCGTTGTTGATATCCATGGTGATTTTGGTTTCCCCAATGGCAAATTTACCTTCCTTAATACGGTTGGCATAGCGACCCACGGTGGCACCGAAAAACTCTCCGGTTTCCACATAGCGCCCGGCTTCATCGTAGCCCAGCACCACATCTGCAAGCTTACCCTTTTTATCCGGAACAAAAAGGCTTACCAAAGTAGCGCCTGCATCGGTGATTTTTGCTGTCAGAATGTCATTTTGAATGGTATATAGCATTGCTTGCTCTCCGCCGGGGAGAACACCAAATTTCGTTTTCATAGTCATTTTCCTTTCTGTCTGCGTCTTTCCTATTCTACTACATTCTCCGGAATTTTACAATCACATATGCAGATTTTTTCAACATATTCCTGTCAGCCGCCGCATACAGTGTACCAAATCGCTGCGGGAGGGCATAGATATGGGCATACGGGTAACGGAACTGCATTGCAAGGAAGTCATCTGCGTCGCCGACGGACGGCGGCTGGGCTTTGTGACGGATGTGGAGGTAGAGCTCCCCAAGGGGCATGTGGTTGCCATTGTGGTTCCCGGACCTTGCCGCTTTCTGGGGCTGTTTGGCAGGCGGGACGATTTTGTGATTCCCTGGGGCTGTATCCGCAAGATTGGACCGGACATTATCCTCGTGGATATCAAACCCGACGATTGCCTCTTCCCCCGCCCGGGTTTGGGTTGGGGAATATAATGCAAAATGCAAAATGCTGAATGCTGAATGATTGTGTCGGCTTCGCCGACTATTTCAATCATTTGCGTAGCAAATACCTTCATTTTGCATTCTGCATTCTGAATTCTGCATTCCACGCGTCAGCCCGCGAAACTGTCAATCTCCGTCCCTGTATCGGGACGGAAATTTTTTGTACTAAAATTAAAAAAATTTGGAAAAAATACTTGCAAAATAAAAAGGAATGGTCTATAATGTATCGGCATGGGTCTGCCCATGACACTATTTTAACGCCACACACCCGGGGACCGGCTGCTCCAGTGTCCTTCATAGGACGGGCTGTTCGGGATGATCGGGGTGGAGGAAAAACAAAAAAGGAGAAATCAAAAATGTCTGTCGTATCTATGAAGCAACTGCTGGAAGCCGGCGTGCACTTCGGTCACCAGACCCGCCGCTGGAATCCCAAAATGGCCACCTACATCTACACCGAGCGTAACGGTATCTACATCATTGACCTGCAGAAGACCGTTAAGAAGCTGGAAGAGGCCTACAACTTTGTCCGTGAGACCTCCGCTAACGGCGGCAACATCCTGTTCGTCGGCACCAAGAAGCAGGCTCAGGACGCTATCAAGGAAGAAGCTGCACGCTGCGGCGGCTACTACGTCAACGCCCGTTGGCTGGGCGGCATGATGACCAACTTCCGCACCATGCGTACCCGTATCGACCGTCTGGCACAGCTGCGCAAGATGGAAGCTGACGGCACCTTCGCTATGCTGCCCAAGAAGGAAGTCATTCAGCTGCAGGCTGAGATCGAGAAGCTGGAGAAGTATCTCGGCGGCGTTAAGGAAATGAAGAAGCTGCCCGCTGCTCTGTTCATCGTTGACCCCCGCAAGGAGCGCAACGCAATCGCTGAGGCTAAGAAGCTGAACATTCCCATCGTTGCAATCGTTGACACCAACTGCGATCCCGACGAGATCGACTATGTTATCCCCGGCAATGACGATGCTATCCGCGCTATCCGCCTGATCGCTGCTGCTATGGCTGACGCTGCCATCGAAGGCCGCCAGGGTGAGGATGCTGTTGCTGAGGCTACCGAGGCTGTTGAAGCTGCCGAGACCGAAGCTGAATAATTTACAGGAGGATATAACCATGGCTTTTACCGCACAGGACGTTAAGACACTCCGCGAGATGACCAACGTCGGCATGATGGACTGCAAGAAGGCTTTGCAGGCTACCGACGGTGATATGGAAAAGGCAGTCGACTGGCTGCGTGAGAAGGGCCTTGCCAAGGCCGCTAAGAAGGCTGACCGCGTCGCTGCTGAGGGCGTTGCTTATGCTACCGTCGTTAACGGTGTGGGCGTTGTGATCGAGGTTAACTCCGAGACCGACTTCGCTGCCAAGACCGACGCTTTCCTGGACCTGGTTAAGAACCTGGCCACCGCTGTTGCCGAGCAGAACCCCGCTGATGTTGAGGCTCTGAAGGCTTGCACCTACCCCGGCACCAACCTGACCGTCACTGAGATCATGCAGGAGAAGGTCATGTCCATCGGCGAGAACATGCAGATCCGCCGTTTTGCCCGTTACCCCGAAAACACCTCCGTCGCTTATGTTCATATGGGCGGCACCCACGGTGTTCTGGTCA
>JAZQHM010000086.1:0-28538 GCA_045540575.1 Faecousia sp.
CTGACGAGCAAATTGACAGTTGACAATTGACAATTGTCAATTAGAGGTATTTGCATACGCAAATGATTGAAATAAGTCCGCAAAGCGGACACCATAATTGTCCATTGTCCATTTTCAATTGTCCATTCGGCAGCGCAAGCTGCCCGATAAACCGCAATTTATCAAGCTTGACCCGTGGGGAGTTTTCTTTTATAATACCCAAAGAGAGGGGTGAGGAAATGGAGCTTTTGTGGACTCGGCTGGATGGACGCTCCGGTCACGAGGCGGCATACGAATTGCTTTCGCAGCTGGTTTCGCCGCTACCGGAGATTTGCAAAACAGAGCGGGGTAAGCCCTATTTTGTGGGCAGCGATCTGCATTTTTCCATTTCTCACAGCCAAAACCACGCATTCTGCGCCGTAAGCCACAAAAATTTGGGCATTGACGCGGAGGAAATGACCCGGAACGTAGACTTAAGACTGGCAAAGCGGATTTTGTCGCAGACGGAAATGTACCGCTTTGACGCAGCCGAAGACAAGCAAGCCGCCCTGCTACGGCTGTGGGTCTTAAAGGAAGCCTATGGCAAGCTCACCGGCAAAGGCTGGGGAAATTACCTGCAGGAAACGGATTTTGACCCCTCTGACCCCCGGATTCAAATCATCGACGGCTGCTATGTCGCCACTTTGACAGATAAATGATCGTTTAGCACACCAAAGGCCCCCTTGCCTAAAGGGGGCTGTCATGCAATAGCATGACTGGGGGATATTATGCCGCCTATGGCGGCAAATCGCCCTACGGGCGAAGTATCCCTCCGTCTCTGCCTTGCGGCAGAGCCACCTCCCTTTAGGCAAGGGAGGCTTTGGTGCTACCGTGCCAGAGTAACGCTAAACGATCATTTAGAGCAGTAACGATACCGAGCGGCGTGGTGCTCCGCGCAGCGAATAAAAATAGACATGATTGCCGGGGGCAATCATACCACAGTTAATAGGGCAGTTGCGAAAACCACTGCACCGGGCACGCATTGTCCGCGGCGACTCGCCGCTAAACGATCATTTACAGATATACAGAAAGGACGTTCCTTATGCTTTTTGATACCCATGTGCACATGAATGACCCGGCATTTGATGCCGACCGGGACGAACTGATCCGCTCTTTTCCGGAGCACGGTGTCCAGCTTGCCATGAATGTGGGCTGCTCTTTGGCATCCTCTCAGGATGCCATCGCGTTGGCGGAAGCATATCCCCATATTTATGCCGCCGTTGGCACCCATCCCGACTCTGCCGATGAGGTAAATGACGATGTTATCGAGGCATACCGGAAGTTATGTAAACTACACCCCAAGGTAAAAGCCATCGGCGAGATCGGTCTTGACTACTACTATGAGGACATCCCCCGGGATGTGCAGAAAAAAGCATTTATCGCCCAAATGGAGCTGGCGAAGGAGCTGGATATGCCGGTGGTTGTCCACGAACGGGATGCCCACGATGACGGAATGACGATCATCAAGCAGTTCCCCACCGTAAAGGGTGTGTTCCATTGCTATTCCGGCTCTGCGGAAATGGCGCGGCAGCTGGTAAAATTGGGCTGGTACATCGGTTTTACCGGCGTTTTGACCTTCAAAAATGCCCGCAAGGCGGTGGAAACCGCCCAAAGCATTCCGCTTGATCGGATCGTGATCGAAACGGACTGTCCTTTCATGTCCCCCGAGCCTTTCCGCGGAAAGCGCAACGACCCCACAAGGGTTTACCGCATGGCGGAAAGATTAGCAGAGCTTCGGGGCATTAGCGTGGAGGAAGCCCAAGCCATCACCTTCGAAAACGGCAAGCGCCTTTACCGCATTGATTGACAACTTGCGGTTTGTCGGGCAGCTTATCCTCTACAGGCTGTCATCCCGAGCGACCGAATGGGAGTCGAGGGATCTACGCATTATCGCATCTGCACTGCAGAAATTCAGTACGAAGATCCCTCCACGCGGCTACGCCTTGGTCGGGATGACAACATTGCGGGTAATTGTACGCTGTCCTTCCACGAGAATTTGAAAACAGCTCCTGTTGGGGCTGTTTTTTAATTTTTTGAAAAATGTTTTCTCCGGGGTAGCGCTTAGAACGCTATTGTGTTATAATGTCTTTAAGTATACATTACGGAGAGATAGACTATGCTGGAACTGTTGGCTCCCGCCGGGTCCATGGAAGCGCTGCACGCTGCCGTTCAAAACGGCGCAAACGCGGTGTACCTGGGCAGCGGTGCCTTTAATGCCCGTCAGGGCGCGAAAAATTTCACACCCCAGATGCTTACCGAAGCCGTGAAATACTGCCATGTTCGTGGCGTTCAGGTACATCTGACACTGAATACTCTGGTTTCCGATCGGGAGACCGGAGATGTCTGTGCGCTGATTCGCCATGCCGCTTTAAGCGGTGTGGACGCGTTCATCGTGCAGGATCTGGGCGTTGTGCAGCTTTGCCGCCAGATTGCCCCCGGAATCCCCGTCCACGGCTCTACCCAAATGAGCGTCCATTCTCTGCCAGGTGTGCTGTTCTGCGCTGCCATGGGCATGACGAGAGTTGTCCTCAGCCGGGAGCTTGGTCGGGATGAGATCAAATATATTTGTGAAAAATCCCCCATTGAGATCGAAGTATTCGGTCACGGCGCGCTGTGCATGTGCTACTCGGGTCAGTGCTATCTGTCTTCCGCCATCGGCGGTCGCTCCGGCAATCGGGGTCGCTGCGCCCAGCCCTGCCGGCAAAGCTACGGCTACGGACGCTACGATCACAAATACCCCCTGAGCTTGAAGGATAACTGCCTTGTTTCCTATGTCAAGGACTTGGAAAATATAGGTGTGGCATCGCTGAAGCTGGAAGGCAGAATGAAGCGGCCGGAATATGTAGCTGCCGTTACCTCTGTTTACCGCAAAGCCATCGACGACGGCGTTGTCACCAGGGAAATGATGAACACCCTCACTGCCGCTTTCAGCCGGCAGGGCTTTACCGACGGATACTACACCGGTCACACCGGGCAGGCTATGTTCGGTATCCGCGAAGACAAATATGACGACAACAAGTGGCTGCAGGCTGTGCGCCAAAGCTACGAAGCCGCAGAAAACGGACTTGTAAAAGTGGATATGGACATGGTGGTAACTGCCGGCGGTAGCTACCTTACCGTCACCGACCCCGACGGTCATGTTTGCAAGGTTGTGGGTCTTCCCGGTGAGCCTGCCCGCACCCGGGCGCTGACCAGAGAGGAACTGATTTTGCGCCTGAGCAAGACCGGCGGCACACCTTATTTCCCCGGCAGCGTTACCTGCAGCATTGATCCCGGACTTACCCTGTCTGCTGCGGCCATCAACGCATTGCGGCGGGATGCTCTGAGTCAGCTGACGGCGCTGCGTGCCCGTCGTGACAGACCGGATCTCCATCGTCCTCCCACTTTTGCGGTAGTTTCCAACCGCCGGGACACTCCGGCGCTGACCATTCAGGTCACCTCCATGGAGCAAATCACTCAAAAAATGCTTGCTATGAAGCCGGAAGTGCTGTACGTGCCCATTCACGGGCTTGCCCTTGACCCCCTTTTCTGCCACGAGCTGGCACGGAAAGTCAAGGTTTGCGCGGTGCTGCCGCGAATCGTCCACGATGGCGAGCTGGATCGGCTGAAGGACGACCTGCGGCTGGTGCGGCAGATGGGCGTAAGAGAGGTTTTGGCAGGTAATATCGGTCTTTTGCTGGTGGCAAGAGAGGCAGGCTTCCGCATTCGCGGCGATTTTGGTCTGAATCTTTACAATTCCGCCTCCCTCAGCCTTATGCGGGAGCTGCAGCTGCGCTCCGCCACACTGAGTTTTGAGATGACGCTGCCCCAGATCCGCGATGTCAGCAAAGCCGTTCCCTGCGAGATCCTCGCCTACGGAAGACTTCCGCTGATGGTGACGGAAAACTGTCTCATTCGAAACCGCACCGGCAGCTGCACCTGCAATTTGGGCACCACCAAGCTGGTGGACAAGACCGGCGCGGAATTCCCCATCATCAAAGACGGCGACAAGTGCCGCAACATTTTGCTCAACGGCAAAAAGCTGAACTGGCTGGATCGGCAGAACGACCTTGCCAAGCTGGGTCTTTGGGCGGTGCGGCTGTATTTCACAACGGAAAATCCCCGGGAAGTGGATCAGGTTTTGGCTTCCGTTGCCAACCCGCCTGCTTTCGACCCCGGCAGCTGCACGAGAGGCCTATATCTGAGAGGACTTGAATAAAATGGAACTGATTCTCGCGTCCCAATCTCCGCGCAGAAAAGAGCTTTTGGGGCTGTTTGGCGTGCCCTTTGCCGTCCGCGTGGCGGATATCGACGAAACCATGGACGAAAACGAAGCCCCCTACGACGAGGTAGCCCGGGTCAGCCGGTTAAAAGCCATGGCTGTCAGCCGCAAGGCAGACGATGTGGTCATCGCTGCGGATACCATCGTGGTTGTTGGCGGCAAAGTGCTGGGTAAGCCCCGGGATGAAGCCGAGGCGATCGCCATGCTGGAGCTGCTTTCCGGTCGTGACCATCAAGTGATGACCGGCATGACGGTTTTGCGGGGAACTCTCTGCGAAACCGTTACAGAAGTGACGGATATCCACTTCCGCCACCTCTCCCAAAAGGAAATTGCCGCCTATGTCCGCTCCGGAGAGCCTATGGACAAGGCAGGCGCTTACGGCATTCAGGGCGGCGCAGCGCTGTTTGCTGAGAAAATGGTGGGCGATTATTATAATGTAATGGGTTTGCCGGTCTGCCGGCTTTGGCAGCTGCTCAGCAAAATCGCCCCGGAGCTTTTGATTCTGTAATTCTCGGTTTTGTCCTACAAGGAGACATTATGAAACATTTTTTCTCAACCAAAGTCAAAGCAGTGCTGATCATCGCGGTGCTGCTGTCGGCAGGTCTTGCCATCACCAGCTCCCTGCTGGGCAAATCCATTCCGGATCTGCTGGTGCAGGGTGTCCTGACGCCCCTGCGCAGCGGTGTCAGCAGCTTAACGCTGCAGGCAGAGCGGCTTTATGACTATATCTATCGCTACGATTCTCTGGAGGCAGAAAACGCCCAACTGAAGCAGCAGGTTTCCGATTTGGAAGACGCTGCCCGGCAGGCAGATTCCATCTCCCGGGAAAACGAGCGCCTTCGCAAGCTGCTGGAGCTGCAAAAAGCCCACGAGGATTTTGTGCTGGTGGATGCTTACATCATCGCCCGCAGCTCCAACGACTGGACAAGCACCTTGACCATCAATCGGGGCAGCACCTCCGGGCTGGAAGTGAATATGTGCGCCATCACGGAAGACGGCGCAGTGGTAGGTCTTGTTTCCGAGGTCGGCAGCAATTATGCTGTAATTCGGTCCATTTTGGACTCCTCCCTGGACATCAGCGCCACCATTTCCGCCACCGGCAACAGCGGCATGGTACAAGGCGGCTATGCCTCCGGTCACGACGGCAAGCTGGAAATGAAATATCTGCCCAGCTCCGCCGTAATTCGCACCAATGACCAGGTTGTCACCGCCGGTTCTACCGTATATCCCCGGAATTTGATCCTCGGCAAGATTGTCGGTGCAGGCTTTACCGACACCGGCGTGGAAAAATATGCCCTTTTGGAGCCGGCTGCAGACATCGGCAGCCTGGAGCAAGTTTTCATCGTGACCCAGTATGAGGTGGGGTAATGCTTTTTAAGAAGAAAAACGAATTTCGCCCGGATAAGACCCATTCCGGTGCCTTAAGCAAGCTGTATATCACCAAAAAGCAGCGCACCGCGCTACTGAAATGGCTGCTGATGGCGCTGGTATTGGTGGCGCTTTCCGTTCTGCAGGATACCATTTTGTGCCGGGTACACCTATTTGGTGCAACCACAGACTTGCTGTGCGGCGCCCTTTTGCTGGTATGCATTTTGCTGGATCCGGAGCAAGGATGTATTTTTATCCTCATTGGCTCCTGCCTGTATAGCTTTTCCGGAGCAGCCCCCGGTCCTTATGTGATCGCGCTGCTGACGGTGATCGGTCTGCTGCTGAGCATTTTCCGTCAGAGCTATCTGCATCAGAATTTCGGCACCACCATGCTGTGCACCGCAGTGGCAATTATCCTGTATGAGCTGCTGCTGTTCGCCATTGGGGCGATCCTCGGTCACACAAGCATCCGCCGGCTGGGCATTTTCGCCCTCAGCGGCATTTACACGCTGGCTGTTATGCCGGCACTTTATCCCGTCTTTCGCGCCATCGGCAAAATTGGAGGAGAAACATGGAAAGATTGACCCGATTCCGGGGCAGCGTCCTGCTGGGCGCAATTTGCGTCATTTTGTTCCTGTTTGGGTTGCGGCTGTACTCGCTGCAGATCACCCAAACCGGCGGTAATAAGAATAATGTAAAAACCTTTACCATTGAGACCACCGTTAAGGCGGCTCGGGGTGAAATTCTGGACTGCAAGGGAAATGTTCTTGTCAGCAACCGGGCAAGCTACGATTTGATGTTCAACCACTATGTCATCCGCAGCGCCGCCGATACCAACGGTCAGCTGCTGCGATTGGTGAATCTTTGCCGGGAACTGGACATTGCATACATCGACCACCTGCCCGTTACCAAAACCCCGCCCTTTACCTACACATTAAGTGACTACGATGCTACCTGGCAGGGTTATTTCCAGGCTTATCTGCCTGCCGTGGGAAATCTGGACTCGGATATTTCCGCACCGCTGCTGATCGCAAAGCTACGGGAAAACTATAAAATTCCCGAAAACTGGTCTGACGAGGATGCCCGTGCGGTTTTGGGTCTGCGTTATGAATTGGGTCTTCGCAGTGATATTACGAATCTTCCCAACTATGTCTTTTTGGAAGATGCCAGCACCGATGATCTTGCCGCACTGCTGGAGCTGAATGTTCCGGGTCTTCGGGCGGAGGCTACCACTGTCCGGGAGTACAATACCCAGTATGCCGCCCATATTTTGGGCTATGTGGGCCCCATTACTGCAAAGCAGTGGGAAGAAACTTACCGGGAAAAGCCTGGCTACTCCATGGACGCGCTGGTTGGTCAGAGCGGATTGGAGGAGGTTTTTGAAGAATACCTCCACGGCACTGACGGAGTCCGGGTGGATGTTGTGGCTGTGGACGGAACGGTTATCGATTCGTACTACAAAGTCAAAAACGGCGTGGAAATGCGCCCCGTTGCCGGTAAAAATGTGGAAATTTCCATCGATTTGAACCTGCAATCCACCGCAGAATCCGCCCTTGAGACCTTGATCACCGGTCTGCAAGCTACCGGAGAAGGGCTGGAAGAGGGTCAAAAAGGACCCGACGGCTATGACGCTACCGGCGGCTCGGTAGTGGTGATGAATGTAAAGACCGGTCAGGTTCTCGCCTGCGCCAGCTACCCCACCTACGACCCGGCTGCCTACCACGAAAAATACAACGAACTGCTGGAAGCAGAAAATTCGCCGCTGCTCAATCGGGCGCTGCAGACAATCTACCCACCCGGCTCCACTTTTAAGATGGTCATGGTCATCGCCGGTATCGACTCCGGAAAGATCAACCGCTATACCATCATCAAGGATCTGGGTGTATACCGCAAATACGCCTCCAGCGGCTATACGCCCGCCTGCATGGTTTGGAACACCTCTCACTCCACCCACGGCGAGATCAATGCCATGGAAGCCCTCCGGGATTCCTGCAACTACTATTTCTATCATCTGGCAGACCAGATCGGTGTCAGCATTGATGTCATTGACCGTACCGCCAAGGGTCTTGGACTTGGCGAACCTACGGGCATTGAGCTGTTTGAGTACACCGGCTACCGTTCCAATCCGGAAACAAAAGCCAAGCTCTTTACCGGCGACAATGCCCGCTGGTACGTTTCTGATTTGATCGGTACTTCCATCGGTCAGTCAGAAAACCGCTTCACCCCTATGCAGCTGTGCTCCTATGTGGCTACGCTGGCAAACCGGGGCACCCGCTACCGCGCTACATTTATGAACCGGGTACTCTCTTCCGATTATAAGACTGTGGAAGCCCAGGTCTCTCCGGAAATTCTCAGCACCTTCCCCATCTCCGACGAGGCATATACCGCCTACACCGAGGGCATGAATATGGTTACCCTCAACGGCTCCACGTACCAGACCTTTGGCAAATATCCCATCAAGTTCGCTGCAAAGACCGGTACTGCCCAGACCTATTCCGAGGTTTCGGACAACGGTGCATTTATGTGCTATGCCCCCTTTGACGATCCGGAAATCGCCATTATGGTCTACGGCGAACGGACCGGCCGCGGTTCTACCATGGGTCAAGTCGCCAAAGCCATTGCCGACACCTATTTCCACGATGTTATCAACGGCGATGCCGTCACCGGCGAAAACACCATAGGCTAATGTAAAAGCCCGGGAAACGGGCGGTACTCATAAGACAGTTGACGGGCACAGCAGATCATACTGCTGTGCCTGTTCTTGTACATTCGACCAAACTATGATAGTATATAATCCGTTAAACAAGTTTAAATTGGACGGAGGCAAACAGATGCAAGAAACATTTGTTGTTAATCAAAAGCCATATACGGTTATTCGGTTATTGGGACATGGGAAAGGTGGATATTCCTATCTGGTAGAAAGGAATGGATGTCAATATGTGTTGAAACAGATTCACCACGAACCATGTGATTATTATTCCTTTGGAAACAAAATTGACGCAGAAATCAACGATTATAACAGACTATTGCATACTGGAATCAGATTGCCTCAAATGTTGGATGTTGATATTGAGAACGAAAGAATTGTAAAAGAATATATCGATGGACCAACTATATACGAATTAGTGAAAGATGATGTTATGGATGATTCGTACATCATACAAGTGCGGGAAATGGCACAGATGGTTTATTCTTCCGGATTAAATATAGATTTCTTTCCGACGAATTTTGTGGTTGCGAATGGGGATATTTTTTATATCGATTATGAATGCAATCCATACATGGATGAATGGAATTTTGAAAATTGGGGCATTAAATATTGGTCTAAAACAAAGGATTTCATTGAATATATGAAAAAGCATTAAACCAACAAATATCAATATGTTGAACTGATAAGGGCGCACTTCTATACACCGCTCCAGTGTAGTGCGTTGAGCGCGGCCCTTGGCTCTCCCAAAGGGAGAGCCAAGGCTATCTGCAATCGAATGTATGGATATAAGTAATGGAGCGTATCGGTATTGATACGCTCCATAAACTGTTTTTCGGACACCCGCCTAATCCCGGGCTTTTTGCTGCTTTTTTCAGTTTGGCGGGCAGTTTCGGTAGAGAATGTAGGGGCGGCAACCTGCCGCCCGCGGGCGACTAATAGTCGCCCCTACATTTAGTCTAACCGATAAATTCCAATTTATCGGAAGCAAGTATACTTTTTTCCGGGCTGGGGCGTTACGCCCCGCAGCTCGGCAAGGCAGGAAACCGTCACAAAGCGAAATCCCTGCCGCTGCAGGCTGTCGATGATCCCCAGCGCCGCATCCACAGAGCTGTCGGACATATCGTGAAGCAGAATCACATCGCCATCGCGCACATCCGCCAGCACCGCCGCCTGTACCGCGCCGGCATCCCGCACCGCCCAATCTCTGGGATCTACCGACCAGCTCAGCAGCGCAAGTCCCGCATTTTCCGCCGCTTTCATCAGCGGCTCACCGAAAGAGCCTCCCGGAGGACGTAAAAAAGCCGGCTTACACCCTTCAGGCAGCAGCGCATAGGTATCCGCGATCTCCTTTGCTGCCTGCTTTTGGTTCATTTTCCCCATATCGTCATGGCTGTAGCCGTGCAAGCCGATCTCATGCCCTGCTTGATAGATCATTTTTGCGGTTTTGGGGTCATCCTTCAGCCGATACCCGCACAAAAGAAAGGTCGCCTGTACCCCGCGCTCTTCCAATCCCTCCAAAAGCCGCCGTGTAAAGCGCCCGGATGGACCGTCATCAAAGGTCAGCGCCACATACTGAGGCGTCTGCGCCCGCACCGGAAAAACAAGCAAACTCAAACATAAAATAACCGCACAAATCCTGCGCATACTATCACATCCCAAAGCTGTATTTAACCGTCTTTACTTTTCCCGCAATCGTTGTTATAATGCAAGGAAAGAAAAGGCTTTCCGATTGGGAGAATGTTTTATGCTTGATAAATTACGCGCCGTTGCGAACCGATATGAAGAGCTTTGCTTTAAATCGGAGCAACCGGATTTTTATAACGATCCGAAAAAAGCCGCCGCGCTTTTGCGGGAAAAGAACGATCTGGAGCCCATTATTGAGGCTTTTAATGCCTACAATGCCGCGCTGCAGGAAATGGCGGACGCAGAAGAGCTGATGAGCGATCCGGAAATGAAGGATTTTTGCCAGGAAACCTATCAGTCCGCCAAGACAAAAAGCGAGGAATTGTACCGCCAGCTGCAGATTTTGCTGCTGCCGAAAGACCCCAACGACGAAAAAAGCGTCATCGTGGAGATCCGCGGCGGTGTTGGCGGAGAAGAGAGCGCCCTGTTTGCCCACAGTTTGTTCCGGATGTATAGCATGTATGCTGCCCAGAAGGGCTGGAGCATCGAGCTGATGAACTACAACGAAACGGAGCTGGGCGGTGTCAAGGAAGCGGATTTCGTCATCAACGGACGGGGCGCGTATTCCCGAATGAAGTACGAATCCGGTGTTCATCGGGTGCAGCGTGTGCCGGAAACCGAATCCGGTGGACGGGTGCACACCTCCACCGCTACGGTGGCTGTGCTGCCGGAAATGGAAGAGGTCGATGTTCAAATCAACCCTGCTGACATTGAAATGCAGGTTTATCGCGCCTCCGGCGCAGGTGGTCAGCATGTTAACAAGACATCCTCCGCTGTTCGCTTGATTCACAAGCCCAGTGGCATTGTGGTTGCCTGCCAGGAAGAGCGCAGCCAGCTGCAGAACCGGGAAAAATGTATGCGGATGCTGGCAAGTAAGCTTTACGAGATCGAGCAGGAAAAGCTTGACTCCCAAGTTACCGGTATGCGTCGCAGCCAGGTAGGTACCGGCATGCGCAACGAGCGCATCCGCACCTACAATTTCCCCCAGGGACGGGTCACGGAGCACCGGGTCGGACTGACCCTTTATAAAATCGATGCCGTCATGGACGGCGCGCTGGACGAGATCATCGATGCCCTCGCCACTGCAGACCAGGCAGAAAAACTGAAAAACGCGCAATAAGCCTTCCCTCGTGTCATAGCTCGATAATTATGGTTTGATGCGCTGACATACTAATTGACAATGTACAATTGACAGTTGACAATGGTGGTATTTCCTTCGGAAATAAATTCAAAATCGTCGCCGTGGGCGACACCATAATTGTCTATTGTCCATTTTCAATTGTCAATTTGCTGTGTTACACAGAATGATGAGCCGAAATTTGATAAACAAGGATATGCTTATGGAACTTATTACCCATTCTCCCGAGGAGACCGAAAAAATCGGTGCCGCTTTGGGAAAAATACTGCCACCCGGCACGATTTTGGCATATGAAGGCGACCTGGGTGCAGGCAAAACCGCCTTTACCCGGGGTCTTGCCCGGGGCTTGGGCTGCAGCGATATCGTCACAAGTCCAACCTACACCATCGTCAACGAATATGTAAGCGGCAGAATCCCGCTTTTCCACTTCGATATGTACCGTCTGCGCTCCTCTGACGATCTTTTCGACATCGGCTGGGAGGATTATTTGGAGCGGGGCGGCATCTGCGCCGTGGAATGGAGCGAAAATGTCCGGGATGCCATGGAGGATGCCATTTTTATCCGCATTGAGAAACTGGACGGGGATTCCCGGAAGATCACAATAGAAGGAGATGACCGACTTGCTGCTATTGAGCTTTGAAACCTCCGCAAAAGCCGCATCCGTGGCGCTGTTTGACGGGGATACGCTGCTGGGCGAAAGCTATCAGAATACAGGGCTCACCCACAGCCAAACCTTGATGGTCATGGCAGAGGATCTTCTGCGCCAGTGCAGCAAAAAGCCTTCCGATGTACAGGCGGTGGCGGTGGCAAACGGTCCGGGCAGCTTTACCGGTGTGCGTATCGGCGCGGCAGCAGCCAAGGGCTTTGCCTGGGGCGCGGAAATTCCCCTTTACGGCGTTTCCACTCTGGAAAGCATGGCGCTGGGACTTGGCGCATGGGAAGGTTATGTTTGCCCCGTTATGGACGCAAGACGGGCACAGGTCTATAACGCGCTGTTTTATGTAAACCAAGGTGTCATGACCCGGGTTACAGAAGATCGGGCAATTTCCCTTGCGGAGCTTGCTGAGGAATTAAAAATTTTGTCAAAACCAATTTTTTTGGTTGGCGACGGCAGTAATTTGTGCTATAATACATTATTGGAAAGCGTACCAAACCTGGTTTTGCCCCCGGAGCACCGAATGCATCAGCGCGCTGTGGGCGTAGGCTTGGCTGCAAAGAAGCAAATCCAAGCCGGCGATGTCGGCAACGGCGCCGATTTGACGCCGAATTATCTGCGCTTATCTCAGGCCGAACGGGAAAAATTGGCCCGGGAGCAACAAAAATAAAGGAGAAAGATAGAAATGGCAAATGTACATGTTCTCGACCACCCTCTGATCCAGCACAAGCTGGCAATCCTGCGTAACAAGAAGACCAGCGTCAAGGAGTTCCGTGAGCTCATCAGCGAGATCTCCGGTCTGATGTGCTACGAAGCTACCCGCAGCCTCCCCACCCGTGAGGTGGAGGTTCAGACACCTGTGGCTATGGCAAAATGCCGCGTTCTGGCTGGCAAGAAGCTTGCCATCGTTCCCATTCTGCGTGCCGGTCTTGGCATGGTGGATGCAATGGTGGATCTGATTCCTTCCGCTAAGATCGGTCATATCGGTCTTTACCGTGACCCCGAGACCCATATGCCCGTGGAATATTACTGCAAGCTGCCCGAGGACGTGGAAAATCGCCAGGTATTTGTGGTCGACCCCATGCTGGCAACCGGCGGCAGTGCTGTAGCTGCCATTGACTTTTTGAAGAAGCACGGCTGCAAGCACATCACGATGATGAACATTATCGGCTGTCCCGAGGGTATCGAGGTGGTTCAGAAGGCGCATCCGGATGTGGAGATCTATCTGGCTGCCTGCGACGAAAAGCTTAACGAGCATGCGTACATCGTGCCCGGTCTCGGCGATGCCGGCGACCGCATCTTCGGCACAAAATAAAAACCTTTACATCCCGCAGCAAAAAATGCTGCGGGATTTTTTTGCGTTTTTCCTCTTTACGGACGGGCTTTTTTGTTGTAGAATAATGGTATTCTTGTATTATGGGGCAGGAGGTGCTTTTGATGCGGTGTATGAAGTGCGGCAGAGAAATAGCCGAGCAGCAGGCTTTTTGCGAAGATTGTCTGTTGGAAATGGAAAAATACCCTGTCAAATCCAACACCGTTGTGCAGCTTCCTCCTCGTAACGACGTCTCTGCCGTGAAGAAAAAGACATACCGGCACAAAGAGCGCAAGCAGGAAGATCTTCTGCGACAGCAACGGCTGGTGATCCGCTGTCTGTGCGCCGGTTTGGCGGTAGCGGTTGCCGCATTCACGCTGGTTGCGGTTATGCTGCTGAAAATGCTAGAGCAGCGGGATGCTGCACCTGGTATTGGGCAAAATTACGGCACCATCGCCGAAAACTGATTGTTTCACGTGAAACACCGGTTTTTCGGCTTTTTGGATGTTTCACGTGAAACATCCCATAGAAACCATTGGGAGGTACACCATGGGTAAAATTATCGCCGTGGTCAACCAAAAGGGCGGAGTGGGAAAAACAACCACCGCCGTGAATTTAACTGCTGCACTTCATGCCATCGGTCTGAAGGTGCTGCTGTGTGACTTTGATCCTCAGGCAAACGCAACATCCGGCTTGGGAATCAACAAAAGAACCATTAAAAAAGATGTTTACGATGTGGTCGTGGACGGAATTTCCGCAGAGGATGCCATCGTCACAACCAAATTTGGCGATGTGCTGCCGTCGTCTGCTGACCTTGCCGGCGCAGCCGTGGAGCTGATTGGCATGGAAAACGCAAACCAGCGCCTTGCGCAGGCTTTGGCGGCGGTGAAGGATCGGTATGATTTGATCCTCATTGATTGCCCGCCCTCACTTGAAATGCTCACACTGAATGCGCTGGCTGCAGCAGACGGTATATTGGTGCCGGTGCAGTGTGAATACTACGCGCTGGAGGGACTTTCCGATCTGATGACCACCATGCGGATGGTAAAAAAGCGGATCAATCCCGCTTTGGAGATCTTCGGCGTGGCGCTGACCATGTTCGACGGTCGTACCAATTTCTCCACTCAGGTGGCGCAGGAAGTGCGGCGGCATTTCCCCGGCAAGGTTTTCGCCTCGGTAATTCCCCGGAATGTCCGCTTGGCAGAAGCCCCCAGCCACGGTTTGCCTGTAATCGCTTACGATAAGGCAAGCAAAGGCTCCGCCGCTTACAAAGCCATGGCGGAAGAAATCAAAAAGAAATTATAAGGAGGCGGCTAAATTGGCATCACAAAAAGGTCTTGGCAAAGGTCTTGGGGCGCTTTTAGGGGATTTTGCGGAAGAGCCCGCAGAAAAAAGTCCCTATCAACAGCTGCCCATTCATAAAATCGAACCCAATGCCGGTCAGCCCCGTCAGGATTTCGACGAAGAAGAGCTGCAAGCGCTGGCAGAATCCATTTCTGTCCACGGCATCATTCAGCCGCTGACCGTTCGGGAACTTGATAGCGGATATTATCAGATCATTGCGGGCGAGCGCCGCTGGCGGGCTGCCAGGATGGCGAACTTAACGGAAGTTCCTGCGGTGATCATCGAAGCTGACGACAAAAAAGCCATGGAGCTGGCGCTGATTGAGAATTTGCAGCGGCAGGACCTCAACCCCGTGGAAGAAGCCTTGGGTTATCAGACGCTGATGCGGGATTACGGCTTGACCCAAGACGAAACCGCAGAGCGGGTGGGCAAATCCCGTCCGGCTGTGGCCAATGCCCTGCGGCTTTTGAATCTCAACTCCGCTGTTTTGGAAAAAGTGCGCTACGGCGAGCTTTCCGCCGGTCATGCCCGGGCGATTTTGAGCCTGAAGGACGAGAAAAAGCAGCTGGAAGCAGCCCAAAAGATCATGGCTTTGGGTCTTTCCGTGCGGCAGGCTGAGCTGCTGTGCAAAAACATGGGTAAGGAATCCCGACCCGTTCCGGTGCAGCAAATGCGCATCGATTATATCGGCGAATGCGAAAAACAGCTTAGTAAACAGCTGGGCCGGGGCGTTAAAATCGTCAACGGCAAGCGCAAGGGTCGGTTTGAGCTGGAATTCTACGGCGCAGAAGACTTGCAGACGCTTTTGGACGCGCTGATGAAGCTGAAATAAGGAGAGGTAATAACATGTTAGACATTAAGAAAATCAAGGAAAATCCCGATGCCGTCAAGGCAGGTCTCAAGGCAAAGGAAGTAGACTGCGACGCCATCGTGGACAAAATTCTGGAGCTGGATGTGCAGGTCCGTGGCTTAAAGACTTCCACCGAGACCAAAACCGCCGAAAAGAACAAGCTGGCAAAGGAAAACGGCAAGCTGTTCGGTCAGAAGAAGGGCGCTGAGAAAAAGGGCGAGGACACCTCCGCCATCGACGCCATCATCGAGGAAAATAAGGCAAAATCCATCGCCATCGACGCTTCCATCGCTGACGATGCTGCGAAGCTGAAGGAATTGAATGTGGAATTCCGCACCGCTATGCTTTCTCTTCCCAATCTGCCGGATGCAGATCTGCTGCCCGGCGGCAAGGAGAACAACGAGCCTCTGCGCTATGTGGGCAAGAAGCCGGAATTTGACTTTGAGCCCAAGCACCATGTGGATCTTTGCACCGACCTGGGTCTTATTGACTACGAGCGTGGCGTGAAGCTGGCAGGCGCAGGTAACTGGATGTACACGGGCATGGGCGCACGGCTGGAGTGGGCTCTGCTGAACTACTTTATCGACACCCACACCGCCGACGGCTATGATTTCATCCTGCCCCCTCACATGCTGGAGTACCAGTGCGGCGAAACCGCCGGTCAGTTCCCCAAGTTTGCTGACGAAGTGTATAAGATCGCCAACCCCACTGACGATCGCACCCACTATATGCTGCCCACCGCTGAGGCAGCCCTTGCAAGCGTTTATCGTGACGAAATTCTCACGGAAGCCGATCTTCCCAAGAAATTCTTCGCTTACACCCCCTGCTTCCGCCGTGAGGCAGGCTCTCACCGTGCCGACGAGCGGGGCATGGTAAGAGGTCACCAGTTCAACAAGGTGGAAATGTTCCAGTTTACCACTCCCGAGACCTCCGACGAGGCTTTCGACGAGCTGGTCACCAAGGCAGAAAAGCTGGTTGAGGGTCTGGGCTTCCATTTCCGCACCGTCAAGCTGGCTGCCGGCGACTGCTCCGCATCCATGGCCCGGACCTACGACATCGAGATCTTGATTCCCTCCATGGACGGCTATAAGGAAGTTTCCTCTGTTTCCAATGCCCGTGACTATCAGGCGCGCCGGGGTAACATCCGTTACCGCCGCGCCGATGGCAAGATCGACTTTGTTCACACCTTAAACGGTTCCGGTTTGGCTACCTCCCGCATTTTCCCGGCACTGGTAGAGCAGAATCAGCGCGCCGACGGCTCTATTGTGGTGCCCGAGGTGCTGCGTAAGTATCTGGGCGGTCTGGAAGTCATCGAGAAAAAGTGATTATGTAAACCACCGTGGGCGCAGCCCACATACATAAATAACCGAAAGGAAAGAAAATTATGAGCAAGAAAAAGATGTCTAACCTGTGGAAAGAATTCTCCGAGTTTGCCATTAAGGGCAACGCAATGGCGCTGGCTGTTGGTACTATCATCGGCGGCGCATTCAGCACCATTACCAAAAGCCTGACTGACGATCTCATTATGCCCGTGGTTTCCATTTTCCTGGGCGGCGTTGACTTCTCCGAGCTGAAGATCCAGCTGCCCCGTCTGTTTGGCGAAGCACCTCTGGATGCCGACGGCAACCCCATTCTCAACTACTTATACTGGGGTAACTTCATTTCTGCTGTTATTAACTTCTTCATTCTGGCTGTTGTGGTCTTCGCCATCGTCAAGGCGCTCAACGCTCTGACTGAGCTGGGCAAGAAGAAAGAGGAAGAGGCTCCCGCTGCACCCCCTGCTCCTCCCGCTCCCAGCGCAGAAGAAGTGCTGCTGACCGAGATCCGCGACCTGCTGAAGGAAAAGAACTAATTCGTAAATTACTGTTTATCGGGCAGTTTTGCAATTACCCACTATGTTGTCATCCCGACCAAGGCGAAGCCGCGTGGAGGGATCTTGGCACCGAATTTCTGCCAGGTAGCCACGATAATGCGTAGATCCCTCGACTCCGTTCGGTCGCTCGGGAAGACAGGCGCTTTTGCTAGCGCAAACTACCAGACAAACGGAAATTTGACAAATGTTCCCAAGGGGATTATAATCTATCTGTTACACACATTAAATGAAGGAAGGTTCCTGCATCATGTTCAAGATCGTTCGCAAAAAGGAGCTGAATGCATCCGTCACACTGATGGACATTGAAGCCCCCTTTATCGCAAAAAAGGCAAAAGCCGGTCAGTTCATCATCTTCCGTATCGATGAAATGGGCGAGCGCGTGCCTTTGACCATCGCCGGCTATGACCGCGAAAAGGGCACGGTCACCATCATTTTCCAGAAGGTCGGCTTCGCCACCCAGGCTTTGGGCAGCCTGAACGAAGGCGACTATATCCGCGATTTTGTGGGTCCCCTGGGCAAACCCACTCACGTTGACGGCATCAAGAAGGTCTGTGTGGTCGGCGGCGGCGTCGGCTGCGCCATCGCTCTGCCCTCCGCTGCTGCTTTCAAGGAAGCCGGCGCTGAGGTAGATGTTGTGGTCGGTTTCCGCAACAAGGACATCGTCATTCTCGAGGACGAATTCAAGGCTGTTGCCGACAATATGTATCTGATGACCGATGACGGTTCTTACGGAGAGCAGGGTTTTGTTACCGTGAAGCTGGAAGAACTTTTGAAGTCCGGTCGCGATTACGATGCTGTTCTGGCTATCGGTCCTATCCCCATGATGAAGTTCGTCTGTAAGACCACCGAGCCCTTCGGCGTCAAGACCATGGTTTCTCTGAACCCCATTATGGTCGACGGCACCGGCATGTGCGGCGGCTGCCGCGTCACGGTGGGCGGCGAGGTGAAGTTCGCCTGCGTGGACGGTCCCGAATTTGACGGTCATAAGGTGGATTTCGCCGAGCTGATGAGCCGTAACTCTACATACCGCGGCAGAGAAGCCGAGGTCACCGAAAAGCACGCCTGCCGCATGGAAGCCATGGGCAAGGCTCTCATTAAGTAAGAAGGAGGATACTGTAATGGCTAACATGACGCTTACCAAGACCCCCATGCCCGAGCAGGATCCTCAGATCCGCGCCCGCAACTTTAAGGAAGTTGCTCTGGGCTATACCGCTGAGCAGGCAATCGAAGAGGCAAACCGCTGCCTGGGCTGTAAGAATCCCAAGTGCGTAGAGGGCTGCCCCGTCAATGTCCGCATTCCCGAATTCATCAAGAAGGTCCAGGAAGGCGACTTCAAGACTGCTTACGAGATCATCACCTCCACCAACGCTCTGCCCGCCCTTTCCGGTCGCGTTTGCCCCCAGGAAAGCCAGTGTGAAAGCAAGTGCGTCCGCGGCATCAAGGGCGAAAGCGTCGCCATTGGTCGCCTGGAGCGTTTCTGCGCTGACTGGTATCGGGAAAACATCAACGCAATGCCCGAAAAAGTCCCCTCCAACGGCATTAAAGTGGCTGTGGTCGGTTCCGGTCCTGCCGGCATGACCGCAGCAAGCGATCTTGCCAAGATGGGCTACGCCGTCACCATGTTCGAAGCTCTGCATACCGCCGGCGGCGTTCTGGTTTACGGCATTCCCGAATTCCGTCTGCCCAAGGCTATCGTTGCCAACGAGATCACCAAGCTGGAAGCCCAGGGTGTTGAAGTCATGACCAACATGGTCATCGGCAGAGTTCTGACCATTGATGAGCTGTTCGAAATGGGCTATAAGGCTGTTTTCGTAGGCAGCGGCGCAGGTCTTCCCATGTTCATGAACATCCCCGGCGAAAGCTTGAAGGGTGTTATGTCCGCAAACGAATATCTGACCCGTACCAACCTGATGAAGGCATATCTCGATGAATACGATACCCCCATCATCAAGAGCAAGGCTGTTGCTGTTGTTGGCGGTGGTAACGTTGCCATGGACGCAGCGAGATGCGCTATGCGTCTGGGTGCGGAAAATGTCTATGTTGTCTACCGCCGCGGCGAGGCAGAAATGCCTGCCCGTCTGGAGGAAAAGCACCACGCAAAGGAAGAGGGCATCGAGTTCAAGACTCTGTGCAACCCCATCGAGATCGTGGGCGACGAGGAAGGCCGTGTTTGCGGCATGAAGTGCATCCGTATGGAACTGGGCGAGCCCGATGCTTCCGGTCGCCGCCGTCCCATTGAGGTGCCCGGCAGTGAATTCATGCTGGAAGTGGACACCGTTATCATGAGCTTGGGCACCAGCCCCAACCCGCTGATCCGCTCCACTACTCCCGGTCTGGAAACCAACCGCAAGGGCTGCCTGATCGTGAATGAAGACGAGATGACCACCCGCGACGGCGTGTTCGCCGGTGGTGACGCTGTCACCGGTGCAGCTACCGTTATTCTGGCAATGGGTGCCGGTAAGAAGGGCGCTGCCGCCATCGATACTTACCTGAAGAAGTAATGTTTTATGTAAACCACCCCAAGAAATTGGGGTGGTTTTTTCTTTCAGCTGACATAAATGATCGTTTATATTTGTAAGCACCACCAAGCATGTCATTCCGAGGCTGCGTAGCAGCCGTGGGAATCTCCTGCTGAGCAGAATGATACGGTAAAATGGTGCGTAACATAGTAAATTTAAGATATTCAATGTTAATTGGTGCAGTACTAACCACAATTTTGTGCTGGAGATTGCCACGGCACTGGCGTGCCTCGCAATGACACGGTTTTCGATACTGCGTCGCTAAACGATCATTTATAGCAGCAAAAAAGCAAATAATCATTGAAAGCTTGGGCGGGATTTGGTAGAATAAAGGAAATACAGAAACGGGCGGTGATTTGCATGCACGAAACGGACAATTTCATAGCTGTCTTTGATTCCGGTGTAGGCGGAATCAGCGTGCTGCGGCATCTGCGGCGCATTTTGCCGGAAGAACGGTTTTTGTACTTCGGCGACTCCGCCAATGCCCCCTACGGCTCACGACCCACCGCCCAGATCCGGGAATTCAGCCTGAATGCGGCGCAAATGCTATTCTCCCAGGGCTGCAAGGCTCTGGTAGTTGCCTGCAACACAGCAACCTCTGCCGCCATCGACACCTTGCGGCAGAAATATCCGAAAAAAATCATCATCGGCATCGAGCCTGCCGTAAAGCCCGCCGTTGACCGCTTCCCCGGCGGATATATCGGTGTGCTTGCAACGGAAGTGACCCTTCGTGAGGAAAAATTCAGCCGGCTGCTTGCCCATTACGGCGAAAAAAGTCAAGTCCTCCGCCTGCCTGCCCCGGGGCTTGTGGAGCTGATCGAGCAGGGAAAGACCGACGGCGAAGCGGTAGAAGCGCTGTTGCGGCAAATTCTTGCCCCCCACTTGGGAAAATTGGACGCACTTGTCTTAGGCTGCACCCATTATCCCTTTGTAACCGACGCGCTGCGGCGTATCGTTGGGGAAACTGTGGTGCTGTTCGACGGCGGCGAGGGCACTGCCCGGGAAACCCGCCGGCGGCTGGAGTCTGCCGGGCTGTTGCGGCAGGGCGAAGGCGAAGTGATCTGGCAAAACAGCAGCAACGACCCCCGCGTGAGTAAGCTGTGCCAAAGCCTTTTGGAAAGGAAGTAAGCCATGAACGACGAAATTCTGGTCATCGGTATCGCCGGCGGCACCGGCAGCGGCAAAACCACCCTTATGAAAAAGCTGGTGGAGCACTTTGATGGCTTTGTCACGGTGCTGAGCCACGACAATTACTACAAGCGCCACGATGAGCTGTCCTACGAGGAGCGCTGCGAGATCAATTACGACGAGCCGGACGCTTTCGATACCAGCTTGATGGTCTATCACCTTGCGGAATTGCGGCAAGGACGCGCCATTGACTGCCCGGTTTACGATTTTACTGTTCACAACCGCAGCGACGATATTTTGCGCATTGTGCCCAAGCAGGTCATCATCGTCGAGGGCATTTTGATCTTCGAAAATGAGCAGCTGCGGAATCTGATGGACATCCGTATTTTTGTGGACACCGATGCCGATGTCCGGCTGTGCCGGCGCATCAAGCGGGATGTGAACAAGCGGGGACGGACTTTGGAATCGGTGCTTACCCAGTATCAGACCACCGTCAAGCCCATGCACGAAAAATACGTAGAGCCCAGCAAAAAGTATGCCAACATCGTTGTGCCCGAGGGCGGCAAAAACGAGGTGGCGCTGGATATGATCGAGGGTCGCATTCAGCGGCATTTGAACGGTAATTAACATTAGAAAGGAATGTAACAATATGATTATTTGTCCCTGGAAAGATGTCAGCCGGTATATCGGCTGCGTGCCCGGTCTGGAAGAAGCCATCAAGACCATCGAAAATCTTCCGAACATGGAGCCCGCCACCTATCCGCTGTCCTGCGGCAAGGTCGTGGTCAATGCCCCTGCGCTGACCCGCGACGGTGAAGGCAAGGATCTGGAAGCCCACCGGAACTATCTTGACATTCAGTATATCGTCGAAGGCGAGGAGTATATGGGCTGGGCGCCCACCGATTCTCTGACCGTCAGCAAGGAATACAATGAAACGGCTGATTTCAGCCTGCATGCCGGTGCTTGCGAATTTATCCACATTCCTGCCGGTGTTTGCTACATCGTCTTCCCCGAGGATGCCCATCTGCCCCAGGTCCATCTGAACGGTAAGCAGACCGAGGAGCGCAAGATTCTGGTGAAGCTGAAGGTATGAGTGTTCCGATGAATGCCCAGTGCTGGCTGTGCCATTTGCGGCGGCATGTGGGTACTGCCCGGGAAATGGCAGGCGAAGAAGCCGCCGACAAGGTCGCCCGGGAACTGTTTCAGGCATATCTGGATGCTCCGGAGGATGCCGGTTCTCCCTATTTTGGTCCCACCGTCACCGCGCTGCTGGAAAAGTATTGCGGCTTAAAAGGCGATCGGTACGCGCAGGAAAAGGAAATGTCCAACCGCTTCGTGCTGGAACGGCTGGATCAGATCCAAAAATTTGCCGAGGATGCGGAAGATCCGGTGTATGCCGGTCTGCAGCTGGCGATTTTGGGCAATTACATCGATTTTTCCGCCCTGCAGGGAGAGGTCAGCTTTGAAATGCTGGACGAAATGCTCTTGCAAGCCGGCAAAATGGAGCCGGACCGGGCTGCCTTTGAGCGGTTTTTGCAGGATTTGGAAAAGGGAAAGCGGCTGCTGTATCTGACGGACAATGCCGGCGAAATTGGTTTCGACCGGGTATTTGCCCAGCAGCTGAAAAAACGGTTTCCCCATTTGGAGATCACTTTTTGCGTTCGGGGCGGCAATGCCGCCAACGATGCCACCCGGGAGGACGCAAAGGCAATGGGCGTGGAGTTTCCCATCATCGACAACGGCTCCTGCATCGCCGGCACGATCCCTGATTTGCTGGGGGAAGAAGCGAAAAAAGCCATGGAAAGCGCCGATGTGATCCTTTCCAAGGGACAGGCGAATGTGGAGACCCTGTACGGAACGGGTTATAACATTTATTATGCGTTCCTTATTAAGTGCGAGCGGTTTATCACCCTTTTTAACAAGCCCAAGCTGACACCCATGCTGATTCGTGAAAGAGATATAAAAAAGTGAGCGTGCATTGCACGCTCACTTTTTATCTTCTTTTTGCCAATGGCTCGGATTTCTCTTGAATTAAGAGCAAATCAGAAATAATGGAATTGGAAAGGAGAAACCCTTCCGGTGTCAGCCGCCAGTAGCCGCCGTCCATTTTCAGCGCGTGACCCCGCTGACGGCACCTTTCCATTGCCTCGTCCAAGGGGGCAAAGGGCAGCAGATACTTTTTTTCGTACTCTTCTGCATGAATGCCCAAAGTGGTCCGCAGGCGCATCATCAAATATTCACCAGCCCGCTCTCTGGGGGGCACTTCCTGCATATCCGCAATGACCTGCTCGCCTTCCAGCACGCCCTCAATATAGCGCCGAAGGTCGCGAATCATAGAAAACCGCTTGCCCGCAAAATCCGAGCTGGCATCCGGACCAAAGCCCAGATATTCGCCGCCGGTCCAATATTTTAAATTGTGCTTGGATTCGTAGCCCCGCTTGCAGAAATTAGAGATCTCATACTGCCGGTAGCCCTTGGTGCGCAGGATCTCCACCGTGGAAAGGTACATATCCGCCTGCTCGTCGTCATCCGGCAGACGCATGAGGTCCCGGCTTTCGTACAGCGGTGTGCCTTCCTCCACCTTTAAGCCGTAGCAGCTGATATGCTCCGGCTTTAAGCTCAGCACATTTTGAAGGGTTTCTTCCCAGGCTTCCCGGCTCTGTCCGGGCAGCCCGTAGATCAAATCCAGCGAAAGATTTTTAAAGCCGGCTCTGCGGATCCGCTTCACCGCATCCACTGCCTGCTGGAAATTATGGGGTCTGCCGATTTTCTCCAGAATCCGGTCGTCATCGCACTGCACGCCCAGGCTCACCCGGTTAAAGCCCTCGTTGCGCAGTCTGCGCAGCAGCTTGGGGGTAATGGAATCGGGATTTGCCTCAAAGGTGATCTCCGCATCGGATTGCACATCAAATGCCTTGCGCACCGTCGCCAAAATCACCGCCATGCCCTCTGCACCGAAAAAGCTAGGCGTGCCGCCGCCAAAATAGACGGTGTCCACGCTGTAGCCCGGTGCTAAAGCGCCGGTTTCCCGGATGTGGGTGCAAATGGCGTCCAAATAGCCGTCAATCACCCGGTCATCCTTGGTGGTCAGCGAGTAAAAATCACAATACAGGCACTTGCTGCGGCAAAAGGGAACATGAATATAAATGCCCAAAGGGGTCTTATTTTTGCGTCCAAGAATTGCCATGGGGGGTCCTCCGTTGTTACTGGCGGTAGGTATATTCGGTGACGGTGACTTCGTCGCCCTCTGTAAAGGTCTCTTTTGCCACACTGCCGTCGCTGTTATAGTAGGCGGCTTTCACATTGCGCACCGCGCCCTCTACATCGTAGGTGGTAACGGTGGTTACGGCTTCTTCGTAACGGTACTCCCGGCTGCCGTCCAGCATGAAATTGCTGTCGCGCAAGGTGCCTGTCACCCGTTTGCCGTTTTCATTGTAGGTGTATTCCCAGGAAAATGCCAGTTCGCCGTTTTCATAGCACTCTTCCCAGCGCATGACACCCTCTTCGTAAATATACTTATACTCGATGGTGGTGCTGCTGCGGGTATCTTCTTCTTTGTAGGTGGCTTTTTCACCGTTTTCGTGGTAGGTATAGCTTTGTGTAAAGAAGGTTGCTCCGTTCAGTTTCGTCTCGATTTTTTGGGTGGTGCCGTCTGCATTGTAGGTGTATTCCATGGAAATGCCGGAGCCGAAGGTGTCGTCGGACATTTTTTTCGTCCGACCCTCGCTGTCGCATACCACATTGTAGCTGACCACCAGTTTTTCCCCGGCATAGTGGTTCGCTTTGATCATAATACCGTTATCATCATACACCTGCTCCATCCGCTCCACCGTACCGTCGGGGTGGGTGGTTGTGATGCTGGTGATTGGCATAGGGACGGGGGGCTGCGTAGGTCCCGGATCTTTCGTCGCGCAACCCGCAAACAGCAGGCTGGCTGCCAAAAGCATAACCGCGATCCTTTTATTCATAGGTGCGCTCCTTTCTGTTACAGTTCTGCCTGTACCGTTTCGTCGCTGTAGCGGACGGAGATCGTCTCCGGCGCGCTTACCAGCGCATCAAAGAATTTCTGCTGATGGCGCTTGTTATGCCGACCGCCGAAATCCGCCCGGAAGGAAACCATATGTCCGTTCTCCGTAACCTCTGCCGTAATGTTCTTCACCTGACCCCGCTGAAGCTGCACTTTTTCATCGATCAGCGCAAGGGTGGCAGCAATATCCCGTGTCTCCAGCACATAGTCCTCCCGCAGACGGCGGGTGACAATCAGCTTATCCTGCAACCATTCAAAAATGGTCAGCGTAACGAAAATGAACACCATGCCGAAAAGCGCCAGCGCGTAATAGCCAAAGCCCGCGGCAATACCCAAGCAGGCAACTGCCCACAAGCTGGCTGCGGTGGTCAGACCCTTAACGGAAAAGCCCTCCCGCATAATGGTGCCGGCACCCAAAAAGCCAACGCCGGTAACCACCTGAGCGCTCAAACGGGCGGGGTCGGGAAATGCGCCGGTAGCATTGTACTGATGAAACAGCAGCTCGCCGGTGATGGACACAACGCAAGCGCCCAGCGCCACCAGAATATGGGTGCGCATACCGGCGGGGCGGTGGGTATATTCCCGCTCGGTACCGATGACCAAACCCACCAGCATGGCGCATGCCAGCCGCAAGCCGATTTCAGCGATTCCCGGCTTCATTGTTAGAATAGAATTCCAAAGTTCAGACCAATTCATAAAGCATACTCCTTACAATCAATCCTCGTCCAGCTTGAGGACAGCCATGAATGCCTCACTGGGCACGGCAACCGTGCCGAAAGTGCGCATCCGCTTCTTGCCTTCCTTCTGCTTTTCCAAAAGCTTTTTCTTACGGGTAATGTCGCCGCCGTAGCACTTAGCCAGCACATCCTTGCGCAGCGCCTTAATGGTCTCGCGAGCGATGATCTTGCCGCCGATGGCTGCCTGCACCGGAATTTCAAACTGGGCGCGGGGGATATTCTCCTTCAGCTTTTCGCAGATCTTCCGGGCGCGGGGATAGGCATTGTCCGCAAAGAGAATAAAGCTCAGCGCGTCCACAATATCGCCATTTAAGAGAATATCCAGCTTCACAAGGCGGCTGGGACGGTAGCCGATGAGTTCGTAGTCCAGGCTGCCGTAGCCACGGGTGCGGGACTTAAGGGCATCGAAAAAGTCGTAAATGATCTCGTTTAAGGGCATGTCGTAGTGCAGCTCCACACGATTTGCGTCTAAGTACACCATGTCCTTGAATTCGCCCCGGCGGGAGGTGGCAAGATCCATAATGTTGCCCACATATTCCTGGGGGCTCATGAGATTGACCTTCACAAAAGGCTCTTCCGCCAGTTGAATTTCCATGGGATCCGGGAAATCCAGGGGGTTATCCACCATAATCACCGTGCCGTCGTTTTTCGTCACACGGTAAACAACGTTAGGGGCGGTGGTAATGAGGTCAAGATTGTACTCCCGCTCCAGCCGCTCCTGGATGATCTCCATGTGCAAAAGCCCTAAGAAACCGCAGCGGAAACCGAAACCCAGAGCGATGGAGCTTTCCGGCTCGTAAACGAAGGAAGCGTCATTTAATTTCAGCTTTTCCAGCGCGTCACGAAGGTCTTGATATTTCGCACCATCGGCAGGATACACACCGGAGAACACCATGGGCTGCACCGGACGGTAGCCGGGCAGAGGCTGAGGCGCACCGTTTTCCACTGTGGTGATGGTATCGCCAACCTGGGTATCGGAAACGGTTTTGATGGACGCAGTGATGTAGCCAACCTCGCCGGCACCCAGTGCGTCCACGGGCACCAAGCCCTTGGGGCTCATGTAGCCTACTTCCACTACCTTATAGCTTGCGCCGGTTGCCATCATTTTGATATCCATGCCGGGTTTTACCACACCCTGCTTGATACGGGTATAAACAATAACACCCCGGTAAGAATCGTACTGGCTGTCGAAAATCAGCGCCTGCAGAGGGGCATTGCGGTCGCCGTCGGGGGCGGGAATGCCGTTTACGATCATTTCCAGCACTGCGTGAATGTTGATGCCGTTTTTTGCGGAAATTTCCGGCGCATCCTCCGCAGGAATGCAGATAATATCCTCGATCTCCGCCTTGACTTCCTGGGGACGGGCGGAGGGCAGGTCGATTTTATTGATCACCGGCAGCACCTCAAGCCCTGCGTCAGTAGCAAGGAAGGTGTTTGCCAAAGTCTGGGCTTCCACACCCTGAGATGCATCCACCACCAGTACCGCACCCTCGCAGGCAGCAAGGCTGCGGGAAACCTCATAGTTAAAGTCCACGTGACCGGGGGTATCGATAAGATTCAAAGCATAGGTATCCCCGTCGTCAGCATGGTAAGTAAGGGTGGCGGCAGTTGCCTTGATGGTAATGCCACGCTCCCGCTCCAAATCCATGGAGTCCAATATCTGCTCCTCCATCTCCCGGCGGTCGATGGCATTGCACTCCTCCAGCAGGCGGTCTGCCAAGGTAGACTTGCCATGGTCAATATGGGCGATGATGGAAAAATTTCTGATTTTCGAAAGATCGGTCATAAGATCGTACCTCTTTTTGATTTATCTTTGTATTATACCGAAACTTTGGCAAAAAGTAAACTGTATGTTTTCGCGAATTTGGGGGAAAACTGTACTTGCACGCGACAAAAATCCCTTGAAACAGCAATTTTTGAAAAATTTTCTTTAAAAACCCTTGTCAAATCGGAAAAATCGGTATATAGTCTAACGGCAAAGCAAATACATACCGGCAAAAAAGAGGGGTAGATAAACTTGAGTACTACAAAGAAACCCGCAAACAAGTCCGCCGAAGATCTGCAGACCGTTTTGCAGAATCTCATCGCGCAGGGTCAGAAAGACGGCATGATCCGTGCGGAAGAACTGAATTCCCATCTGGAGAAGCTGGATCTGACTCCGGAAAAGATTGAAGATATCTATGACCGCTTTGAGGCCATGAATATCCAGGTCGTCAGCAGCGATCTGGATTTGGACTTGGGCGATGATTTGGAATTGCTGGATACGGACCTTGACGACGATATCGAGCTTTCCGGTCTGGAAGACGAAGAGCTGGTAGATCCTGTGGATCTGGCTGCGGAATATAATCTGGACGATCCGGTGCGGATGTACCTGAAGGAGATCGGTCAGGTGCCGCTTTTGAGCGCCGACGAGGAAATCGAGCTTGCCAAGCTGGTTTCCGAGGGAGATCAGACAGCAAAGAACAAGCTGACAGAAGCCAACCTCAGACTGGTTGTCTCCATCGCCAAGAAGTATAGCGGCCGCGGTCTGCACATCCTGGATCTCATTCAGGAGGGCAACACCGGTCTTATCCGCGCTGTTGACAAATTTGACTGGACAAAGGGAAACAAATTCTCTACATATGCCACCTGGTGGATCCGGCAGGCCATCACCCGCGCCATTGCGGATCAGGCCCGTACCATCCGCGTACCGGTGCATATGGTGGAAGTTATTAACAAGGCAACCCGCTGCAACCGCAAGCTGGTGCAGGAGCTGGGTCGTGAGCCTACTGTGGAAGAAATCGCCGCAGAGCTGAACCTGCCTGTGGAAAAGATCATCGAGGCTAACCGCACCGCAGCCGATACCCTGTCTCTGGATACCCCTGTGGGCGATGAAGAGGATACCTCTATTGGTTCTTTCGTGGAGGACGAGCGTA
>JAZQHM010000087.1:0-11533 GCA_045540575.1 Faecousia sp.
ACAACCACCGTTGCGCAGCTGATCCCGGTAGAACGGAATGCAACCATTGTGATTGATGCCGGTCACGGTGGTGTGGATGGCGGTGCCACCTCCTGCACCGGCATTCTGGAGAGTCAGTTTAATCTGGATATTTCCTTAAAGCTCCGGGATCTCTTTCATTTGCTGGGCTACCGGACAGCTATGATTCGCACGACAGATGTTTCTGTTTACACAGCTGGAGATACGATTGCAGCAAAGAAAGTATCAGATTTGCGCCAGCGGGTCAGGATTATAAACGCAGCGCAGAACCCGATATTGGTCAGCATACATCAGAACACCTTCCCAGACAGCCGGTACAGCGGCGCTCAGGTTTTTTACGGACCGAAAGGGGAGAGCGCTGATCTTGCAAAGGCTCTGCAGAATGCATTCAAAGAGACTGTCAACCGGGACAGTAACCGCATGAGCAAGAAAGCAGAGGGGGTATATTTAATGCAGCATATCGACTGCACCGGAGTTTTGGTTGAATGCGGCTTTTTGTCAAATCCTGAAGAAGAAGCGAAACTTCGCAGTGCCGATTATCAGCAGAAACTGTGCTGTGTTATTGCGGCTGCTGTGGGACAGTTCTTGACCAAATGAGCGGATATTGGTATAATAGACAAAAACGACGAGAGGCTGTGTTACGATGGCAAAGGTCAAAACCGTATTCTTCTGCACCGAATGCGGGAGCGAAACACCAAAATGGCAGGGAAGATGTCCGGCCTGCGGTGCATGGAATACCATGCAGGAACATATCGAAAAGCCTGCTGCCGTGGGAAAAGCAAAAGCCGCACCGGTAGGCATGAGCCGAAAACCACAACCCATTTCTCAGGTGGACTGCGACGCGGAGATCCGTTTTTCCACAGGGATGGGGGAACTGGACCGGGTATTGGGAGGCGGCGCTGTGGCCGGCAGCCTGGTTCTGGTGGGCGGTGCACCCGGTATCGGCAAATCTACACTTCTTTTGCAAATATGCGATCAGCTTTGCAAAGAGCGACGCGTTCTTTATATATCCGGCGAGGAAAGTGAGCGTCAGCTGAAGCTGCGGGCGAAGCGACTCGGCGTTGAACCCAAAGAACTGCTGATTCTATCGGAAACAAGACTTTCTGATATTTTGGAGTCTGTGGATTCTGTAAAGCCGGATATTTTGATCGTGGATTCCATTCAGACGCTGAATTCTGAAGAAAACGAGTCTGCGCCCGGTAGCGTTTCGCAGGTCAAAGACTGTACCATGACCATGATGCAGCTGAGTAAGCAGCAAGGCATTACTGTATTTGTGGTTGGTCACATCAATAAAGACGGCAACATTGCCGGACCTAAGGTTTTGGAGCATATGGTGGATTGTGTTCTGTATTTTGAGGGCGATCCCAATTCTTCTTACCGGCTGCTTCGTGCCGCAAAGAACCGTTTCGGCTCAACCAACGAGATCGGCGTCTTTGAAATGGCAGATACGGGACTCATCGAAGTGCCGAATCCCTCTCAAATGCTGCTGCAGGGTCGTCCTGAGGGCGCCAGCGGCACATGTGTTGCCTGTGTTATGGAGGGTACAAGACCGATCCTTGCCGAGGTGCAGGCGCTGGTGAGTAAGACAAGCTTTAATGTACCACGCAGAACCTCCGACGGATTCGATTTTAACCGGGCTGCGCTGCTGCTGGCAGTTGCGGAAAAGCGTGCCGGCATGAAGCTGAGTATGTTTGATGCCTATATCAATGTGATTGGCGGCTTGCAGTTGGATGAGCCCGGCGCTGATTTGCCGGTTATTCTTGCGGTTGCTTCTTCTTACCGCGATCAAGCAATCGCAGATGATACCGTTGCTATTGGTGAGGTCGGATTGACCGGTGAGATCCGCAGCGTGAGCAATATGAATCAGCGGCTTTCGGAAGTTGTAAGACTTGGGTTTAAGAAGTGTATTATCCCCAAATACGGCTCTGAAAAGTTAGAAATTCCCGAAGGCTTGACCGTATATCGGGTCAAAAACCTCCGGGAAGCTATTGAAATCGCTATGTAAACCAACAGTTTCGTTCACTAAAAAATCCGGTCATTGTTATATGACCGGATTTTTGTTATGATAATGTTACGAGCTCGATATTCGTGAAAGGAATTGTACTATGGAAATCGGTAAACAAATTAAGGATCTTCGCCAGCGAAGAGGCTTTACTCAGGAAGATATGGCGCAGCGTCTTGGTGTCACAGCCCAGGCAGTCAGCAAATGGGAGAGGGGAGTGGCAGCTCCGGATATTGCTCTGCTTCCGGATATCTCTGCCTATTTTGGTGTAACAATTGATGAATTATTTTCCATTTCGGACGATACCCGACTGGAAAGAATTCAGAATATGCTTTGGGATGTTCGTTATCTGCAGCAGGCGGATGTGGATTCTTCCCGGGAATTTCTTCTTGAGAAAGCAAAGCGGGAACCAAATAACGGCAGGCCCCATGAGCTGCTGGCAGATATGGAGAATCATATTGCGAGGGAGCATCAATCCAAAGCTGCTGAGTATGCTATGGAAGCGCTCCAACGGGATCCAACACTGCGCAACGCACATGGCGAATTGATCTACGGCATGCATGGTAAGATCACCGATTGGAACGGTGCAAGTCACTATGCGCTCATTGATTTCTATGCTGGATTCCTTGCAGCCCACCCGGATTGTAAGAACGCATATATGGACATTATGGATCAGCTGATTGACGATTACCGTCTGGAGGAAGCAAGGGATTATTGTGACCGCTACGCACAGATTGATAATACTTATCGTGTGCTGCTATTTCGCGGTAAGATCGCATGGCAAGCAGGTAATCGCAAGGAAGCCTTTGCCTTTTGGGAGGAAATGGAGCAAAAATTCCCCGATGAATGGTGCGTATATCACAATATCGGCGATTACCTGCTTCGTGATGGACAAATTGATAAAGTTGCTGTATACTATCGTAAAGCGATCGACATTCAGAAAGCGCCGAGATTTACAGATCCATTTGAGGCATTGGCACAGTTTTATGAGCGGGTCGGAGATTATAATGCAGCAATCACTACATTAATGGAAGATTTGGATATCTTTGACAAAGAATGGCACTTTACGGAAGGTGAATCTGCAGATTCCATTCGACGCGAGATTGCCCGCTTGCAAGCAAAGCTGGAAAAGGGTTCAAATAGCTGATGCCTTATTCTTCCGTAAAATCCAGTTTAGACAGAGGATTCGCCTCTGCTGCAATTTTCAGTTCTGTATTTTCAATGTGGGTATAGATTTGGGTCGTGTTCAGATTTTCATGACCCAAAACTTCCTGCACGGTTTTCACATCCACACCGCCGGACAACATCATGGTTGCAGCGGTGTGGCGCAATTTGTGGGCGGAAAACTGTGTCGCGTCCAGTCCGGCTTTTAAAAAAGCCTTCTTTACGAGGGCGTGAACAGCATCTGTGCTGATCCGGTTGCCGTTTCGTGAACCGAACAACGCACGATTGTCAGTGAGTACTTGTTTGTGCCTCTCAGGCAGGTAAGCATCGATTGCTTTTCTGCAGGCGCTTCCAAAGTAGACGATTCGCTCTTTGTTGCCCTTGCCAACGACACGAATGCGGTCTTCGTAGACATCTGTCAGATTTAAGCCAACCAGCTCACTGCGCCGGATGCCACAGTTAAGAAACAGCATCAAAATTGCATAATCTCTTGCTTGATTTTGCCCGGAAACAGCCCTTAAAAGTGCGGAAGATTGCTCTAAAGTCAGGTATTTTGGCAAGCTTTTGCGCAATTTTGGGTATTCCAGGTCAGCAACCGGGTTATCGGTAAGTAATTTGGTGCGCACGGTCAGATATTTGTAAAAGGACTTCAAGGCGGACAGTTTTCTCGCGCGGGCGGCAGGGGAGATACCGTAATCCGGAGCAGGGGAGTCCGGGTTTTGTGCGCGATCGTTTGCAAGATAGGATAGAAAGTCGAAAATGTGCGATGTGTCAATGGATCGAATGAAATCGAGATCAACATTCTTGATATCAATATTAGCTAAGTCGGTATGGATCGGCATGTCATTACGCATAAGCTTCATAAACCGCAGAAACATTCTAAGATCCAAATAATATTCCTGCAGCGTTAGCTGGGATTGACCTTTGATCGTTTCGTGATAGATAAGGAAATCCTTTAGAATTTGCGGACAATCTGCATATTTTTGCATTATAAATCCCTCCAAATAGGTGAAATATATGACTTTTCCGAAGAAAATACAAGAATACATTGGTGACAAAATCAGCATAAAAGATGCTGTAGGCAAATCTGCATCCGGTGTTTATCTGTTCGATGATATGGTACTGAAGATCAGCAAAAATGATTGTGAATCAGCAAACGAAGTGCAGATGCTGAGCTGGCTAAAAGGAAAAATTCCTGTTCCAAACATAATCGAACATATTAGCGAAAACGAATGTTCGTATTTATTAATGAGCAAATGCAAAGGGAAAATGGCATGTGATCCGTATTATATGAGCCAGCCGAAGAAGCTTGTTGCGTTGTTGGCTGAAGCACTGCATAAGCTTTGGAGCGTTGATGTAAGCAAATGTCCGTGTCGATGGTCGCTGCAGCGAAGACTTGAAATAGCTGAAGATAATGTTGCATTAAACCTGGTTGACATTGACGACGCGCAGCCGGATACATTCGGTCCCAAGGGATTCCGTGATCCGGAACATCTGCTACATTGGCTGAAGGATAATCAGCCGGAGCAAGAGCAAGCCCTAAGCCACGGAGATTTTTGTTTGCCAAACATTTTCTTATCAGATAGTGGTGTTACAGAATTTATTGATTTAGGAAAGTCCGGAATCGCAGATCCGTGGCAGGATATTGCGTTGTGCTGCAGGACTTTGGAAAACAATTATTGTGGAATGTATGATGGAAACAGATATACAGGCTACAATCAGCAACTGTTATTCGATGTATTGGGAATTCAGCCGGATCCGGAGCGAATTCGGTACTACATACTGCTTGATGAGCTCTTCTAATTATATTGTATCATAAAACTACTGCGAACGCAACAAAATTTTTATTTTGTTGCGTTCGCTTCGTATTTCGGTATTAATATCCGTATTTTAAGCGGCTTCTACCCTATGGGTTTAAATAACACGAAATTCCGTTATTTATCAAAATTAGCTTTACAATTCTATATATACATTATAAAATAATGGTAGAAATTTCTCTTCTTCTGGAGGTAATCATATGGCAATCAAAAGAATTGGTGTACTTACCAGTGGTGGCGACGCCCCCGGCATGAATTCCTGCGTGCGCGCTGTTGTGCGCAGTGCCACCTATCATGGAATCGAATGCTACGGTATTCGACGCGGCTACAATGGTTTGATCAGTGGTGATATCATTAAACTGGACGAAAAAAGCGTCGGTCATATCATCAATCGCGGCGGCACCATCCTCTACACTGCACGCAGCAAGGAATTTATGACTGAAGAAGGTCAGAAAAAAGCGGTTTCCACCTGCAAATTCCTTGGTCTTGATGGTGTGATCGCCATCGGCGGCGACGGTACTTTCCGCGGTGCAAATGCACTTAGCAAGCATGGTATCAATGTTGTTGCTATCCCCGCTACTATTGATAATGACATCTGCTGCACCAATTACAGCATCGGTTTCGATACCGCAGCCAATACCGCAATCGAATGCATCGATAAGCTTCGTGACACTATGCAATCCCATGAACGCTGCAGCGTCGTTGAGGTTATGGGCAGAAATGCCGGCTATCTTGCTATGTATGTCGGTTTGGCTGTTGGCGCTACCGCAGTTCTGGTTCCTGAGGAGAAAATCGATTTTGAAAAAGATGTGATTGAAAAAATCCGCAGAGCACGCTTTAACGGCTTTACCCATTACATGATCGTTGTTGCCGAAGGCGCTGGTTCCGCTGCTGATATTGCCAAGAAGATCAAGGAGTCCATTGACCTGGATCCCCGCGTTACGGTATTGGGTCATATTCAACGTGGTGGCTCCCCTACCGGTCGTGACCGTGTCAATGCAACCAAGATGGGTTATCTTGCTGTCGAGCTTCTTCGCGCCGGAAAAACGAACCGGGTGGTCGTCACAAAAGACGGTCACTTTACAGATGTAAGCATCGATGACGGTCTTACTATGGAGCGCGGAATTCAGACCATGGAGGTTGATGTTCTGGCTGCCATGACAGGTATTTAAACACAAAAAAGTCTGCCCTTCCCTATTGGGATCGGCAGACTTTTTATGCTTTTGGATGGCATTTTTCGTAAACGGATTTCAACTTCTGATTGACCATGTGGGTATACATTTGGGTCGAAGAAATGTCGCTGTGACCCATCAGCTCCTGAAGTGATCCAAGGTCAGCACCGTTTTCTAAAAGATGTACAGCAAAGCTGTGGCGCAGCGTATGCGGTGTGATTTCCTTTTCGATATGTGCAGTAGCCTGATAGTGCTTCAGGATCTTCCAGAAGCCCTGGCGGCTCATCCGGACACCGCTGATATTCACAAACAGTGCCTTCTCTTCGGGATTTGCAACCATGCTGGAGCGGATATCCTTAAGATATGAGCTCAATGCGCGCAGCGCACCGGGATACAGTGGAATAGCTCTGGATTTCTTAACGCCGGAGCATTTGATAATACCAAGCTCCAGATTAACATCGTCAACATCCAGTTCGATAAGCTCAGTCACGCGAATGCCGGTGGCGTACATGACTTCCAACATCGCCTTGTCACGATAACCCTTTGCATCCACGCAGACGGGCTGCGCAAGCAGCAGCTCGATCTCACGTCCGGTGAGGATCTGAGGCAGCTTCTTCTCTCCTCTGTCCACATGAATGTCAACTACGGGAGTATGCTCCAAAAAGCCGGAGGAAACAACATACGCATAGAAATTTTTGAGACTTGCAAGAGATCTCGATATTGTAGCGGCGGACCGACCTTCCGATTGCAGATGGGCAAGATAGCCGCTGATATTCACTTGTTTGGCATCAATAACATCAAGCTCATTATTCGTGCGCAGCCAGTCGGAAAACTGGCGAATATCGCGCATGTAGGAGGCGATGGTGTTACCGGATGCCTGCTTTACCTTTGAAAGGTAATTCTCGTAGGCGCGGATCAAATCCAACATGAATAAGCGAACCTTCCCATTGTGTAATCTATCAATTCAGCCGTAAACGGCGAAACCGCAAAATAATCAATGCACACCACCATCGTGGCAAGCAAAATGCAGATGATTAAATCTCTTTTTGCATTTAAGATTTGACCCTCTACATGTCTGATACAAAACCAGAATAATGCAGGAATTGTAAAAACATCTGTAAATAGTAAAAGAAATCTGACAAGCCAGCCTGCACTACCAAACATGCGGAAAATCAAATAACCGCAAAAGGAAAACACAAAAGCTTTCAAAAAACACAGTACAAGAAGCAGCTTGGTCTGATCAATAGAAACCGCATACGCAGCAAACAGGAAAGGTAAATATACCACTGCCAGCTGACGGAAGATCGACAACCCGTGAGAATCAAACGGGAGCATCAAGTGAAAATATGTATCGTCCAGACCGGCTGCAGTAAACACACCGAAAGCAAGACCTCCCAGCCAAATGCTGCAAAGAAGGCACGCAGGGTGCTGCAGGAAACGAAAAACGCTTCGAATAGAATTATGATTTTGCATACTTACCTACCTCCATGTACGCAGGTGAAAGCGTATATGGAATGTAAGTAATATGCATTATGAATTTGGGCATAATAAGCCCAAATATTCACATTGCTTAAATACTATACTCCAAAACGCATTGAATTTCAAGGGAATTTGTTTATTTTTACGATTTTTGTAAATTATGCCGATTTTTATGTCAACATCATTATGTTAACTTTTGCAACTGCATAAGTTGCATATTTTACCATTTTAAACGATTTCTCAAGATGTAGGGTCGAGCATGTAAAAGTCGGCACTAAATATAGTTTGTGCAATATTTCCTGCAAAATTTCCGCACGGGTAAAAATTATTTACCCGTGCTTGATTCTTTGTGCAACTTAACGATATGCAGGAATCTTATGTTTCCGGATGCTACCTTTTTTCCCTTTCATACCTAGCAAAATGCTCAATAATAAACCTGCGAAAACCATCAGAATCCCAAGTCCGAAACCTTGGTATCGACCACCAAAAATCAAGGCTGTCATTCCGCATAACACAATCAAATACCCGCCTGCGGTTATCGCTGAAACCATCAGTCTCATCTTCTTAGTCACCAAATAAGAAATCCATGATCCGGCAAAGGCTGCAATCAGATGTATGACAGCAGTTGTCGTATCTAAACTCTCCAATGGCATTTTCTGCGCATCAATGAGTCCTCCCAAAAGCATTGCACCAGCAATGGTAATTGTTACGCTAATGAAGATACCGATTGCAATTCCTATAGGTAAGGACAGTTGCTTTCCTTTGATTCGTTTTACCATTACCCTCTCCCCTTTCTCTACAGCCTATTCTGTTTTCATAAAAAAATAACCGGGACAAGTGAACCTTGTCCCGGTTTGCTAGAATTTCTTATTTCGACATCTGCGCAATGCAGGCGTCCAGGAGGGCTTTTGCTTCTTCCTGGGTCTTCCCGACAGCAGTATAGTAGAACTTAACCTTGGGCTCTGTGCCGGAAGGACGTGCAATTACACTTCCCTGCTCGCCTAAAATCAGTTCCAAAACATTGGATTTCGGCAGATTAATCACCGTTTCTGCTCCGGTGGTCAAATCCTTTGCAATGCTTGTCTTGTAGTCGCGAACAGCGGTAACCTTTGCGCCGCCGATGGTTGCAGGTACATCGCTACGCAGATCTGCCATCATCTTGGCAGCCTTCTCCATTGCGTCTGCGCCGGAAAGTTCAATGCTCTGAACATGTGCCAGATAATAGCCAAACTTGGCGTACAGCGCGTCCAGCGCGTCAAGAATGTTCTTTCCTTCCTTTTTAACAGACGCTGCCAGTTCGCAAACCAGCATAGTTGCCACGATGGCATCCTTGTCCCGGGCATAAGTGCCCTTCAGATAACCGCAGCTTTCCTCAAAACCGAAGATGAACTTATCCTGCTGACCCTTTTGCTCCAGCTCCAGAATCTCGCCGCCGATATACTTAAAGCCGGTGAGCACAGCCTTCATGGTAACACCATAATAGGCAGCGACACGATCTGCAAGGGGTGAAGAAACGATGCTGCGTACCGTAATAGCACCCTCGGGAATGTCCTGCTTGGCGGTGCGGGCTTTAAGAATATAGTCAAGCAGCAGGCAGCCAAGTTCATTACCGCTGAGCTTTTTAAAGCCATCGCCGCAGGGTACAGCAATCGCCACGCGGTCTGCGTCGGGATCTGTACCGAGGATCACATCACAAGGCACGGTTTTCGCTACCTTATAGCTTTCGTTCAGAGCGGCATCGGTTTCGGGGTTGGGATACTCACAGGTCTTAAAGTCACCGTCCGGCTTTGCTTGGCAGGCTACAGTGGTAATATTGACACCCAACTTACCCAGCACTGCATGAACAGGCTCCATGCCGGTGCCGCAAAGAGGTGTATACACAATGTTAAGACCGGCGCTGCGCAGCATATCCGGATCCACTGCCTCATTGAGAACAGTATCATAGTATTTTTCCCAGAGATCCTGACCGATGTAGGAAATCAAGCCATCAGCCATAAATGCATCAAAGGACTTGCTCTCGGGCACGAAATAAGGAATGGTTGCAATTGTTTCGGTAACAATCGCAGCGGGCTCGTCTGTCATCTGACAGCCATCTGGACCGTAGCACTTAACACCATTGTATGCACCGGCATTATGGCTGGCAGAAATCACGATACCGCAGCCGCAGCCGAGTTCACGGACAGCAAAGCTCAGCATAGGCGTGGGCGCAAGACGGTCGTAAAGCCATGTCTTAATACCCTTTTCCGCAAAAGCGACGGCGCAAACCTCAGCAAACAGCTGAGAATTGTGACGGGAGTCATAGCCGATGGCCGCGATCTGCGGAAGATCTGAACCGGCAAGCCAGGCAGCCATGCCCTGGGCGGCTCTGCGAACAGTATATCGATTCAAACGGTTGCTGCCTGCACCCATGATACCCCGCATACCGGCGGTACCAAACTGCAGGTCAGAACCAAAGCGACCTTTCAATTCCTCTTCGTTTCCTGCAATGCTTTTAAGCTCCTGCTGAACATCTTCGGGAAGCCCAGCACTGCACCAAAACGCATAGCGATCCATGTAATTCATAAGATTCCTCCAAATTTATTCAAAAAAACAGCTCAAACTATTTGAGCTGTCTTTCTGTTTTTATGATTAGATGTCTTCTTCCTGCTCGCGGTTTTCCTGGGCATCGATCAGAGCGCGGAACTTTGCACGGGTGTCGCGAACTTCACCGAGAGACTGGGCAATGGCTTCCTCAGTGCGACGAAGAGCGTCATCCATGTACTCGTTGCTAGCCTTACGCAGAGCAGCGATCTTGTCCTGAGTCTGTGCGAACATTTCCTGGCACTGACGCTTTGCTTCCTGGTAGATTGCTTCCTGCTCAACCAATTCGCTGGCCTCCTGCTGAGCCTGACGGACAATAGCTTCAGCCTCACGGCGAGCCTGGCCGATCAGCTCATTGCGGGATTCCACGATGGTACGGGACTGCTTGATCTCAGCGGGCAGCTGAGCGATGATCTCATCCAGCATATCCAAAACCTTATCACGCTCCAGAATGCACTTGTCGGCGCCAAGAGGCAGTGCACGTGCGTCCTGAATCATGTCATAAAGGGCGCTGATGATATCTTCGATGTGTTGCTCGTTCATTTTTCTATTTTCCTCCTTGATGTATGGTAGATACACGCTTTTTAAAGTCCGGGATGATCTGCTCCGGCAGAAAATCGGACAAGTCTACATTGTAAGAACCCAGTTCCTTGACCGTACTGGAGCTCATGTACATATACTGATGCTCCGCAGTAAGGAACATGGTATCCAGTTCCGGATTGATCTTATGATTGATCATTGCCATTTGGAACTCATTTTCAAAATCGGAGCCGGCGCGAAGTCCCTTAACGATGACGCAGCCGCCCTTTCTTCTTGCGTACTCAGCAAGCAGTTCGTTAGAACCGTCAACCTCCACATTGGGAAGATCGCCGGTGACTCTGCGAATCAATTCTACGCGTTCATCCAATGTAAACATCGGATTCTTGCCGGCATTGACCATAACGCAAACGATCAGCTTGTCGAAAATCTGGGATGCCCGGCGAATGATATTTAGGTGACCGCTGGTAACAGGATCAAAGCTGCCGGGGTAAATTGCGATCTTCATAGACTCACTTCCTAGTCTTTCCGGTAAAGGGTGAGGAAAGTTTTACCGTATTTATAGTCTTTTGACTTGGTAAAACCCGGAATTTCTTCTAAAATCGCCTTTTCCACAGGGCGTTCCGCAACTATTATACCACCAGATTTCAAAATGTCAATTTCAGATATCTTTTTTAATGAATTTTCCAGAAAAACTTCTGCATATGGGGGATCCAAAAGGATAATGTCGAAGGTTTCCCGGCACCGGGACAGATAATCCAGGT
>JAZQHM010000088.1:0-6421 GCA_045540575.1 Faecousia sp.
GCGGAGCAGCTGGCAGCAATGCCCACAGAATCCACCCAGATGGCAATTACCTTCCTGGTATCCCTGCCGCTTCTGATCGCATACCCCTTCTTCCAGAAGTACTTCGTTAAGGGTATGACCATCGGCAGCGTCAAGGGTTAAAAGCTTTGTCGTTTAAAACTGAAAGGAGTTTATTATGAAAAAGAATTTGTTCAAGAGAGTTCTTTGTCTGGCGATTGCTGCCATTATGGTATTGGCTCTTGTCGCATGCGGCGGCGGTGGCAGCACAACGAACAACAATGAAAAGCCCGGCGAGAGCAAGCCTACCCACCCCAGCGGAAAAGAGCATGTTACCCTGCATTTCTATACCCAGGATACCATCCAGCCCGGCAATGATGAAAAGTTTGCTGCTGTCAATGAGTACCTGCTGGAGAAACTGAATGTCACCGTTGAATTCCATGTCAGCAGTGACTATACCTCCACCATGAGCACTAAAATTGATGCCGGTGATAAATGGGACATTTGCTTGATCGGTCACGGTGTTAATTTCCAGGCTTATGCAAAGAGAAATGCATTTGCGCCCATTACGGAATACTTGGATCTGATGCCTCAGACCATGGCACAGCTCAATAAGACTGGCTTGGCGTCCTTTACACTTGAAGACGAAGTGTATGCTATTCCTGTCTTGAAGGATGCATTCGCCCGTAATGATGCCACCATTAACCAGACCCTTCTTGACGATCTGGGACTGGAGTTCCCCGAGTGGGCAACCAAGCGCGATCTTGTTGATTTCTTCTATGATCTGAAGGAAGCAAGAGATGCAAAGTATCCCGAGGAAATGTATGAACCCCTCGTTAAGGATATTTTCTACGATTACGATCAGTGGATCGTTGCCGAGCGTATCTTCGGCGGCTGGAGCAAGCCTTTGGTGGATGTTAATATCGATCCTGTCAACGGCTATAAGGACATTCCGCTGAACGACACTGTTTTCTGCCCCATTTACACCCAGGAATTCCGCGACATTATGCACACCGTCCGTGAATTGGTTGTGGCTGAAATCGGTGCATTTGACCCCAAGGCTTTTGACCAGGATAACTACCTGCTCAATGCCGGCAAGCTGCTGGGCACCTTCGGCTCCGGCTTGATCGATGTCCCCGAGGATCAGTATACCGGCTTTAAGTCTGAGTTGTATCCCTCTACTGTTATCCATGCCAGCAGCTATTCCTTTGGCTTTGCTGTCAATGCAAAGTGCGAGAATGTGGAGCGTGCTGTGGAAGTTCTGGAGCTGATGCAGAACGATTCCTACATTTCTACGACTCTGCACTTTGGTAAGGAAGGCTCCGGCTGGACCGACAAGGACAACGACGGTGTTATCGAGCTGACCGAGAAGAACTCCGACCCCACCAACAGATGGGTTTACAGCTGGTACGGCTGGAACCTGGGTGGTGTTACTTCTATGAAGCCCATCCCCGGTCTGTCTGCTGATTACTTTGAAGAGATGAAGAAACTGAATATGACTGCTGAGCCTACACCCAATGCCGGCTTTATCTTTGACACTGAGCCTGTCGAAAATCAGATCGCAGCGGTTAACAATGTTTATTCTGAATATTTTGCTGTTCTGCAGACCGGTCAGAATGCCAATGTTGATGAGTTGGTTGATGAGTTCATCAGCGAGCTGAAGGCAAACGGCATGGACGAGATCGTTGCCGAGGCACAGCGTCAGCTGGATGCCTGGAGAGCAGAGAACGGCAAGTAATTTCCACATATTCTGACGACCCTATGTAGTATTTCCACGGGCAAAGGAAGAAATTTCACACTTTCTTCCTTTGCCCTTTTAAACTGCGCATTGATGATCAGAACAAGGATGAAACTGTTTCTGACGTACAATTGAATTGGACTGAGAGGTATTCAATATGAAGCTTAATTTTAAAGTAGATTCTGTCTTCCAGGCAGGTGTTGCCCGCCTTGGATCTTATCTTGGCTATGAGCAGGCGGAAGATGGTATTGCAATTTATGCGGTTTGCGGCGACCGCATTGGTGCATCCTTGAAAGATGGTGTCGGTACGATCTACTATAAGGAAAAACACCATTTTTTCCGTGAAATGGGTGTTTTTGTGGAGAATGCAAAGAAAAGTGATAGCTTTGACTTGAGCGAGGATGCATTCTTTGAAATGATCGGTGTAATGTTCAATGCATCCAGCTCCGCACCTCCGTCATTGGAAGGTGCAAAGGAACTGCTGGATTATCTGGCAATCATGGGCTATAACATGATGATGCTCTACACAGAGGACACCATCCAGTTGGAGAGCCGTCCTTACTTCGGTTTGTTCCGCGGCAGATACACTCAGGAAGAGCTGCGCGCTATCGATGACTACGCATTTGAATATGGCATCGAACTGATTCCCTGCCTTGAGTGCTACGGTCACATGAGCTCTTATCTAAAGTGGGCAGAGGCAAAGGATGTTAAGGATACTGCATCCGTATTGCTTGCAAGAAACCAGGCAACCTTCGACCTAATTGATGAGCTGATCCGCACTGTCAGCAGTTGCGTGCGCACTAAGCGAATCCATATCGGCATGGATGAGGCCCATGACATGGGTAGGGGAGCATTTCTGGATAAGAACGGTTATGTGCCCCGTGCTGAGATCTTCCATGAGTACATGGCGGAGATGGTCAAGATCACCGATAAGTATGGTCTGACTCCCATGATGTGGAGCGATATGTATTTCCGTATCAATGCCGACGACGGCTTCCAGTATTACAAGCCCGAGATTGTGATTTCCGAGGAGACGAAAAAGGCGATCCCCGAGCAGATCCAGCTGGTTTACTGGCATTATGGTGAAGAGCCCAGATGTGATGAGTGGATGATCGAGAAACATCTAGACATGAATCGTCATGTCCTCTTCGCAGCAGGTGCATGGGATTGGGGTACTATGTTTGCGGATCACCGCTTCTCTTTGGATGCCACAGCTTATTCTTTGAAGGCATGCAGAAAGTATGGCATTAAGGAAATGATGATGACCTGCTGGAGCAGCCAGAATCTTTATGCAGATCTCTGGACCCTTTCCATGGCTGCAGAGCTTTGCTATGCAGAGAATCCCACCGAGCAGCGCCGCAAGGAGCGTTTTGAAGCCTGCACCGGCGGCAGCTACGATGCCTTCTTCCGCATGAGCAATTTCAACCATCGCTTTGCTGAAGAGGATAAGTTTGTTGCTTATTTGAACCGGAATATGGGTCAGGGCCTGTTCTGGCAGGATATTCTGGAGGGTGTTTACGAGCACTATCTTGAGAATCTCCCCATGAACGAGTACTATAAGGAAAATGCAGAAGCTATGAAGCAGTATCATGGCAAGTTTGAGGAGCTGTACCGCTACTCTGAGAAGTGCTTCGAGTTCCTGTCGGTGAAGACCGAGGTGGCACAGACACTTGTTGCTGCTTACAAGGCAGGGGATAAGGAAACCCTTTCTCATATCAGTAATGACCTACTGCCCAAGATGAAGGAGTTGATCCATGAGATCCGCTGGCTGCACTTTGGTCTTTGGAGAAGCGTCTCAAAGATCATGGGCTGGTACAGAATGGACCATCTCTACGGCGGCATGGCAAATCGTTGCGATACGGCGAAGCTGCTGCTTGACGAGTATATTGCCGGCAAGACCGACCATATCGAAGAACTGGACGAGCCTCATCTGGCGAAGTTCCTTAATGGCTTTGACGGGGCATTCGGCATTGCAATGCCTGTATAACCACCTTGCGCGTTTTTAACAAATTTATGACTGCGGGTAACATTTTCCCCGCAGTCATTTTCCTATATAATGGCTAAAAGCGATTGTGCTCGCTAATAACTGGAGGTTATGATATGAAGATCAAATTTCATGTGGATTCAACCTTTCAAATTGGCATTTCCCGTCTTGCATCTTACTTAAATTTCGAGCAGGCAGACGACGGTATCCCCGTTTATGCCGTTTGCGCAGAACGGATCGGCGCTTCTTTAAAGGATGGTGTCGGTACCATCTACTATAAAAATAAGCACCATTTCTTCCGTGAGCTTGGTGTTTTTATCGAAAACGCAAGAAAAAGCGACTCTTTTGATATCACAGAGGACAGCTTCTTTGAGACCATTGGCATTATGCTGAATATGTCCAATCTAGGTGTTGCCACTGTTAAGGGTAATAAGGAGATTTTGGACTACCTGGCAATTATGGGTTACAATATGGTCATGCTCTACACCGAGGATACCATCGAATTGGATACCCGTCCTCAGTTCGGCCTCTTCCGGGGCAGATATTCTCATGATGATATCCGTGAGATTGATGATTACGCCTATGAATACGGCATTGAAATGATTCCCTGCATTGAGTGCTTCGGTCATATGAGTTCTTACCTGAAGCACGCAGAAGCGGCAGACATCAAAGATACTTCCAGCGTTCTGCTGGCAAGAAACGAGGCTACTTTTAAGTTCCTGGACGATTGGATTCGCAATGTCAGCAGCTGCTACCGTTCCAGAAGAATCCATGTCGGCATGGACGAAGCCCATGACATGGGTCGCGGTAAGTTCCTGGATAAGCACGGCTATGTGCCCAGAGCTCAGATCTTCAATGAATATATGGAAGAGCTTGTGAAGATCACCGATAAGTACGGCTTAAAGCCCATGATGTGGAGCGATATGTACTTCCGCATCAACGCATCTGACGGCTGGCAGTACTACGAAAAGTCCATCGAGTTCCCCGAGGAGACGAAAAAGGCGTTCCCCGAGGGTATGCAGCTGGTTTACTGGCACTACAGCGACGAGCCTATCGACGATTGGATGATCGAAAAGCACTATATTCTGACTAAGAAAGTCATGTTTGCCGGCGGTATTTGGGACTGGTGCGGCCTGTTCCCTGAGAACAATCTGACTCAGATCACTTCCTCCCAGTCCATTCGCTCCTGCCGCAAGATGGGCGTTAAGGAGATCATGCCCACTTCCTGGAGCAGCCAGAATCTTTATGCTGACCTGCTGGGCCTTTCCATCTACGCGGAAAACTGTTATAACATCGACCCCGACGAAGCCTACAGAAAGGCTCGTTTTGAATTCTGCACCGGCGCCAGCTACGATGCCTTTATGTGCATGAGCAACTACAACAATAAGTTCGGTGAGGGTGAGGAGTATCCCATCTATCATCATCGCTTCCTTGGTAAGCACCTGTTTGCCCAGGATATCCTGGAAGGCGCGTATGACGGCTATCTGGTTGGCAGACCTATGAGCGGGTTCTACCGTGAGAGCGCCAAGCAGATGAAGCAGTATGCAGGCGGCAAGTTTGACGGTCTTTACCGTCTTGCGGAACTGGTTTTCGAGTACCTTGGCAATAAGACCGAGGTAGCAGAAACCTTGTTGGATGCCTATAAGAATAATGACAGAGAAACCCTTACACATATTGCAAACGACCTGCTACCTGTGATGCGTGAGCAGATGGAGAAGATCCGTATTGCCCACAGAGAGCAGATGAGACTTTTGAGTAAAATGTTTGTCTGGTGCGAGATGGACGCTTACTATGGTGGCAGAGTTGCCCATTGTGAGACGGCTAAGGTTATGCTGGATGATTATCTCAGCGGCAAGTTGGACCGCCTGGAGCAGCTGGAAGAGCCCAGATTTGGCAAGCCCCTTGTTTCTTACGGAGGAGCGGGTAAATCCGCACTGCCATATAGTAAGTAAAAGTAACTAAAATACACCGCGATTTGCAGCTTTTTTGCATCGCGGTGTATTTTTGTAAAATGTGTATATTTTGCATGCAGTAATTCTGTGCAACATAAATATAATAAATTACATTCATTTTAGTAAACAACGTAAATTCTTATAATAATCAACTATAATTTGTGAAAAACCAATTATTTATAATTCTATTACGCAAATAGAATTGTTTATTCTCACATGTATTTTGGGTATTTAGCAACTTTACTAAACCGTTTAATGTTGACAAATAAAATATGAATTGTTATAATATCGACTAGATAGATTGCATAGGAATTATATCTATTTTGGATTAGTTTTGTGCATTCTTTCCGTGTTGAACCGTAGGAATTTGCGTTGTGCTTTAACAAGCAGAAATCGGATAACCGTTGAAAACAGCCCTCATTTGATATGTTTGGGAGACGGCAGCTGTGCGTAGGGTCGAACGCGCTGCTGCACTACGGACCTGGTTGTTGTAACGGTTACTTAGGTGCAAAGCCTGCGGTTAAAAATATTTCTTGAATGGAGCGTGGTACTGTGAAAACAAATGGCAAAAGATTTTTGAGTCTGTTGCTTGCGATCAGCATGGTAGCAGGAATGATTCCTGCTATTGCAACCGTCGCATCTGCAGAAAGCGTAACAGATGTCATTCTGCCCACAGCAGTCAAAGAGTATGTAAACAATACCTTTGAATCTGAAACAGCCGGCAATGGCATCACCTTCAATCCCGGCAAT
>JAZQHM010000089.1:0-13569 GCA_045540575.1 Faecousia sp.
AAAGCGATAGCGCCCTTACCCTGCTTCTTGGCAAGGTCGATGGCCTCCAAAACTTCGTAGGCATAGTTGATCTCTGCCATAGTGGGACTGAAGGTCTGGTTGATAGCTTCCACGTGCCGGGGCGAGATAGAAGCCTTGCCGGTAAAGCCCAATGCCTTGGCAAGGGCAGCGTCGTCCCAGATACCGGCATCGTCATTTACATCGGTGAAGGGAGTATCGTACACTTCCACATTGGCCGCACGGGCAGCAACCACCAGTCGGGTACGGGCATACTCGATCTCCCGTCCCTCCTTGGTGCGCTTGCACTGCAGGTCTGCAGTTAAGTCCTCCGCGCCCAAAAACAGCGCCTGCACCCGCTTAGTCGCAGATGCGATAGCAAAGGCATTTTCAACACCCAGCGCAGTTTCGATCAGCGGCATAAGACCCACGGTGTTTTCCTCCATGCCCAGTTTTTGCTCTACCTCTGTGATATAGGCATCCGCAGTCAGCACATCCTGGGCTGTGCCCGTCTTGGGAAGCAGGATCAGTGCAGGCTTGTAAGGAAGGATTTCATCAATATCCGCGCGCCAGTAGGGTGTATCGATGGAATTGATCCGCACGATGATCTCGCAGCCCCGGAAATCCATGTAGCGCATGGTATTGCGCACCAAAATCCGGGCGGCATCCTTTTCTGCGGGAGAAACTGCGTCCTCAAGATCGAAAATAACGGCATCCGCACCCAAACAATTGCCGTTGATCAGCATATTGGGGTTGTTGCCGGGCAAAAACAGCATACTACGGCGCATCACTGCTCCCCCTTTCCTCTTTTGATGGCAGTTTCCACACGGGCGCGCAGCACACATTCCAGCGCGCCCCGGTCCGCGATCCGGACGCTTGCGCTTTCCACGCCCTGCTCCTTCAGCACATCCCGGACTACCGCCTCGATCGCATCTCCAAACTGAGCCTTTACCACGGACTCCAGTTCGATCGCCAGCTTATCTGCCGGCTCTATTTCCACATACACATCGCTGGACTCCATGGTTCCGGCAAATGCGCGGTTTTTTATCTGCATAGCTATATCCCCCTTGGCGAATATCCATAATTTGGCAATTATACTGTAACAATCCAAGTTTATTGTATAACACAATGAGAAAAAATGCAATTCTTTTTCACTTTTTCTTTGCATATCGCTGCAAATGATGTATAATGAAGAAAACGCACTCCATGAGGTAATTTTATGGACATTGAACTGGTTTCGTCTTTACAGGGAGCAAAACTGAATATCTGGCGCAGCTTCCTTGCAAGAGCCGGTCTTTCCGCCGACGAAGGGGTGGAGCGCACCGTCCTTGTGTGGGATAACGATGCCTTGATCGCCACCGGCTCCCGGCAGGAGAATATTCTCAAGTGCATTGCCGTTGACGAAGCCCGGCAGGGTGAAGGTCTTACCGCCACGGTTTTGACCGCTCTGCGGCAGGATGCCTTTGAAAGCGGTCACCGCCACTTGTTTCTCTACACCAAGCCAAGAAACAAGCAAATGTTCTCTTCTCTTTTTTTCTACCCTGTCGCTCAAACGGACAATGTGCTTTTGATGGAGGATCAGAAAAACGGCATCGGCGAATTTTTAAGCACCCTGCCTGCTGCCCACGAAGGCAGCAACGGCGCAACAGCAATGAACTGCAATCCCTTTACGCTGGGGCACCGCTATCTCATTGAAACCGCGGCAAAGCAATGCGAGCATCTTTATGTTTTCGTTCTTTCGGAAGAAAAAAGTGCCATCCGGGCATCCCACCGGCTGGAAATGGTGCATCTGGGAACGGCAGACCTTCCCAATGTGACGGTGCTGCCCACCGGTCCTTACCTTATTTCCTCTGCTACCTTCCCCACCTATTTTTTAAAGGATCGGGATGCCGCCGGCGATGTGCAATGCCTGCTGGATATTGAAATTTTCGCCAAGCATTTTGCTCCCAAATTCGGCATTGCCCACCGTTTCGTGGGCACCGAGCCCCTCTCTCCCATGACCGCCCGGTATAACGAGGCGCTGAAAGAGAATCTGCCCCGCCACGGAATCTGTGTTACAGAAATCCCGCGCACGGAACTCGATGGCATGCCCATCAGCGCCAGCGCTGTCCGCGCTGCCATGGATTCCGGCGATTTGGAAACCCTTAAACGACTTGTACCCCAAACTACCTACGATTATCTTCGTAAGGAGGAATACCTATGACCGACAGACGCCCCACCCATATTTTGAGCAGCTACTATGCCCCCAGAGGTGCCCACCGTATGTACGCGCTGGGACAGCAGATCGCCCAAATGTATCTTTCTCCCAACGACAAGCTGATCGGCATCATCGGCGAAGCCGGCTCCGGCAAAAGCGCCCTGATCCGGGGTATGTTTCCGGGATTGGAGCTGACCAACGACGACAATGGTGTATATGTCCGCCCCTTGCCTATTTTGGAGTCGGACACCGGCTTTGCCTTTTTCTCTCCCCACACCTACCACTTAGACATTCGTTTTGAAAACGGCTTTACCCAGATGAGCGTCCTTGCCGATGCCATCGCAGAAGCGCTGGACAAAGGTCGCCGGGTGGTTGTGGAGCATTTCGATCTTGTATATCCTCTTTTGGGTGCCAATGCCAATATTTTGATTGGTGTGGGTGAGCAGGTGCTCATTGCCAGACCCACCATTTTCGGTCCGGAGCCGGACGAACTGAAGGATGTGGTATACGAATCTCTGCGTTATCGTCTGATGGCGCACTCTGCAGAGGATATTTGCGAGCTGTTCATCGACGAATTTGACATTGACCGCTGCGGTCATGACGATGTGCGTCACGGCTTTGCCATTTATTTCCCGGATATCAAGCCCAGCTTTGACATTCGAGAGGTCGAAAAGAAAGTAAACGACATCATCCGGCAGGATGTGCCCATTACCTATGTAGACGATACCCACATTCAAATCGGCGATATGCTGCAGCAGTGCGACGGTCCACGTTTCCATGTCCACCGCACCGGGCAGATTGAAGGCTTCCGCTTGATGGATCATTTTGTTTACGACCGGTTCAAGCGGCGCTATTTGCTGGTTGGCTGCGTTGGTGAAAAATCCGACGAGCTGCTGAAAAAGCTGGATGTGCAGCGGCAGCGCCCCGGCTGGAACTAAGCATGGACATTTCTTTGCAGGAAATTTTAGCCGCCCGGGAAGCACGGGTACAGCGTCAGCAGCGGCTTTTAAGCAAATACGACACACCTCTTGTGTGCTTTACTATGAATATCCCCGGTCCAATCAAGGATTCGCCTTTGATCCGGCGTGCATTTGAGGCAGGGCTTTCCATGCTGGAAGACCGGCTCCGCGTTGTCTGGCGGGAGATCTCTTATGCCGCCACCGGCTGCGAGGGGTATTTCGCGGTAAACGGCAACGCAGCCGACATAAAAGCGATCTGCGTCAGCATCGAGGAATCCTGCCCCATGGGCAGACTCTTCGACATGGATGTGCTGGACATTGACGGCAAAAAGCTGGAACGGGAAGCGGAGCGCTCCTGCATGGTCTGCGGCAAACCCGGACGATACTGCGCTGCCAGCCGCGCCCACGATGTAGCCACCTTGCAATCTGTCACCTGTCGGCTTATCACAGACCATTTTTCTGCCGCAGATGCGGCGCACATCGCAGACCTTGCGGTGCAGGCACTTTTAGACGAGGTCCACACCACCCCCAAGCCCGGTCTTGTGGACGAAAACAACTGCGGCAGCCATAAAGACATGGACATTCCTCTCTTTACTGCCAGCGCCCATGCCCTGCGCCCCTACTTTTTGCAGTGCGTGCTTATCGGTCAGCAAACCGCGCTGCAACCGGAAACCACCTTTTCCGCGCTGCGGCAGGCAGGCTTGGAAGCAGAAAAGCAGATGTTCGCCGCCACGGGCGGTGTAAACACCCACAAGGGTGCGATTTATACCCTGGGTGTTCTCTGCGGCGCTGCCGGCAGACTTTGGAAAGCCGATGCTCCCTTTGCGCCAGCTGAGCAAGTTTTGGAGGAAGCCGGGCACATCGCCGCCCCCTCTGCAAAAGCGGATCTTGCCGCCATTATCGTGCCGAAAACCCCGGGAGAGCGGCTCTATCAAACGCTTGGCATTGCCGGCATCCGGGGCGAAGCCGCAGCGGGCTTCCCCTCCGTTGCAAACATCAGCCTGCCCGTCTACCGGCAGCTGCTGGACACGAAAAGCAAAAACGACGCAGCGGCAATTACCCTATTGCATTTGATTGCCGGGGTAGACGACACCAATCTCTACCACCGCGGCGGAAAAGCCGGCGCGGAATTTGCAAAAAACGCTGCAGCCGCCCTTTTGCCTAACCCCACGGCAGCGCAAATTGCGGAGCTTGACCGAAGCTTCATCGAAAGAAATCTTTCCCCCGGCGGCTGTGCCGATTTACTGGCAGCTACCTTGTTTATTACATCCCTAAGGAGCATTTGATATGGAACATATTCTTGACCGCTTTTCCCTTGCGGGCAAAAACGCATTGATCGTCTGCCCGGAAAATCCTTATGGCACACAAATCGCTGCCGGTCTTCGCAGCGCCGGTGCAAAAATTTTCTTTGCCGGTCCTGACGAGGCTGCCATGAAGCAGCTTGGCGGCGCAGAGGACATCTTCGTCTACGACCACTGCACCAAGGAGCAAACGATTGCCATGGCAGCTGCTGCAAAGCAGGCGATGGGCAGCATCGACATTTTGGTAGAAAACAGCGCCAACACCTGCCTTACCGGCTGGGATCAAGACTTTGAAACCATTCACCGCCAGCTGCAAAAAACCCATTTAGGCACAATGCTTACTGTGCAGGCCATCGGCACTATCATGGGCGAGCAGAAAAGCGGCGCCGTGCTGCTGGTAACGGATTACGGCGCGCTGGTAGGCTACGATGTGCAAAATTACGCAGAAAGTAATTGTTTCGACAATGATTTTTCCCTTGTTAAAGGCTTCATTAAGGGCGGCGCTGTGAACTATGCCCGCCAAAGCTCCGGCTTTCTCGGTGAAAACGGCTGCCGCTGCAATGCCATCGCCTATGCCCCCCTTGCCGGGAACATGGATGCCGGTTTGCGCGAAGCAATTCTCCGTCACAGCCACTTAAAGCGCACCATCACCGCCGAAGAAGTAGCAGCCGCTGCGGTATTCCTTTGCAGCGATGCCGCCAGCTTCATCACCGGCATCACGTTAGCCGTAGACGGCGGCTACACCGCGAAATAAGGAGGGGCTATTATGGATACATTTGATCTTTTTTCCCTGAAGGGGAAAAATGTTCTGATCACCGGCGGACGCGCTATGTACGGTCAGGGCGCTACCTATGCCCTTGCCGATGCCGGCGCAAATATCTATCTTGCCAGCCACTCCATCGAATCGGCACAGACCTTTGTGGATGAGCTGCAGCGCACCAAGGGCGTAAAAGTAAAGGCGGTTGCCTTTGACCAGGGTGACATCAGCAGCATTGAGAAAATGGTAGAATATGTGATTGAAGATGCAGGCAGTTTGGATGTATTCGTCCATTGCAGCCGCATCATTCCCAAGGGTCACGGCGGTGTGGGCTGGACAGAAGATGAAGAAGCGCTGCAGGCAAATGTCTTCGTCAATTCTGCCGCATCCCTTTACATGCTGGAGCTGGTTGGCAAGCAAATGATCAAGCAAAAGAAAGGCTCTATCGTCGTCTTTGGCTCTATGATGGGTCTGATTGGCGTGGAAAAGCACAATTATGACGGCAATCCCCAGATGGCTGTAGGCGCCCACGGACATTGCTACTCCATGGACAAGTCCGGTCTTTCCGCATGGGTGCGCCATGCTGCCAGCTACTACGGTCAGTACGGCGTGCGGATCAATGCGGTCTGCCCCGGCGGCTTGCAGTCCGACCGCACCAATCCCTTGTTTGCCCAGGTTTACTCCAAGCACACCCAGGTGGGAAGACTTGCAAATCAGGACGATATCAAAGGTCCGGTGCTGTTTTTGGCATCCGACGCTTCCGCTTATCTTACGGGTCTGAGCATTCCCGTAGACGGCGGCTATACCTGCATTTAAAAAAGATTTCGCCCGTCGGCATTGCCGACGGGCTTTTTCTGTTCTATTCTTGTCCTGCCGGACATACTCTATGATGAAACCATGGCAGGAGCCATTCCTCCTGCCGAATGAGGAGGCTGGCTATGGAAAATATTTATGCAAGACTGGCCGCCAGAACCGGCGGTAATATTTATGTGGGTGTGGTTGGTCCGGTACGGACCGGAAAGTCCACGCTCATCAAGCGGATCATGGAGGAGCTGGTGATTCCCTGCATCGAAGATCCCTACCGGGTAGAGCGGGCGCGGGATGAGCTGCCTCAAAGCGGCTCCGGGAAGACCATCATGACCTCCGAGCCGAAATTTGTTCCGGAGGAAGCGGTGGAGATCTCCCCCGACGGCACAGCCAAATTGCGCATCCGCATGATCGACAGCGTAGGCTACATGGTAGACGGGGCTGTGGGAGCGGAAGAGGACGGTGCGCCGCGGATGGTCACCACCCCTTGGTATGATTACGAGATCCCCTTGACAGACGCAGCAGAGCTGGGCACAAAAAAGGTGATGGAGGAGCATTGCTCCATCGGTCTTGTGGTCACCACAGATGGCACGGTTACCGATATTCCGCGGCATGACTACATAGAAGCCGAAACTCGGGCGATCCGGGATATGCAGGATACGAAAAAGCCCTTTTTGGTGGTCATCAACTCCCGAAATCCCCATGGGGATGCCGCAAAAGCCGTAAAAGAGGAACTGAAAGCCAAATTCGGCATCGATGCTGCCATCGCCGATTGTCAGGCGCTGCAGCGCGACGATATCGCCGGACTTTTGAAGGAGCTTTTGCTTGCCTTCCCGATCCGGCAGCTGCGGATCTTTATGCCCCGCTGGATCGATGCGCTGGAAACCGACCATCCCGTAAAAGCAGCCCTTTACGAAGCCCTTTTGCGTCAAGCGGAGCAGATCACCGCCTTAGCACAGGCTGAAGCAGCCCTTTCTTCCCTTAAGGACTTGGAGCAGGTGCAGGATTTTGCCATTCGCAGCATTGATCTTGGCACGGGTACGGTGGATTGCGTCCTTGGATTCCCGGAAAAGCTGTTTTACGAAATTCTCAGCACCAAGGCGGGGCTGCCTATCAAGACCGACGCAGAGCTTTTGCAGCTGTTAACCGAGCTGAGCGGAATCAAGCAGGAGTACGACAAAATTTCCGATGCTCTTTCCTCTGTCAAAGCCACGGGCTATGGCATCGTCATGCCCACAGCCGACGAAATGAAGCTGGAGCAGCCGGAAATGCTGCGCAAAAACGGTGCATTCGGTGTCAAGCTGAAAGCCGGCGCACCCTCCATTCACATGATACGCGTCGATATTGACACCGAGATCAGCCCCATGGTGGGCAGCGAGCAGCAATCTCAGGATCTCATTTCCTATCTTGCGGGCGAAGAGCCGGAAAAGCTGTGGGAAAGCAACATTTTCGGCAAATCCGTATACGAACTGATCCAAGAGGGGCTGACTGCCAAGGTGATCCGAATGCCGGAGGATGTCAGAGCCAAATTCCGGGGCAGCTTATGTCGCATCGTCAACGAAGGTGCCACAGGGCTGATCTGTTTGATTCTATAAAAAAAGCAGGGCTTTGCCCTGCTTTTTCTTATTTGAATGTTTCGGGGGATTTGAAATCGCCGGATCGTTCGGGGATGTAATCGCCGAAATATTTGGAAAAGTCCATGTTAAGATACTGGCACATCTCGTAAACCTCCACCATGGTGTTGTCGTTGACGGGAATGCCGTTTTCCAGCAGCTTCTTTTCCGCTTCGATCTCCTTTTCACCGTGGGTGTAGATCCGCGTTTGACCTTCCGCCTTGGGAGATTCCCGCAGCGCCTTTAAATAGCCGGACAAATGCGCCTTGATACCCTCCGCATCGCCGAAAATGGCAGGATCAATGACCATAAAGCCGTGGCAAATGCCGCCCTTACCGCCCTTGCCGGTTTCATTGGAAGTCGTACCCATAGCAAGAATGGAGCTAAACAGCTCACAGACCATCGCCCAACCGTAGCCCTTGTGGCTGCCGGTATCCTCGGTGCTGCCGCCAAGGGGCATAATGCCGCCGCCCCGGTGGGCTGCGATATTATCCAAAACATCCGCTGCATCGTTAGAAGGCTTGCCGTCTTTATCCAGCGCCCAGCCATCATGCAGCGCCTCACCCTTCTTGTTGTAAACCTCCAGCTTGCCCCGGGTGACCACGGTGGTAGAAGCATCAAAGAAGAAATTGTAAGGCTCGGCAGGCATGGCAATGGCAATGGGGTTCGTGCCCAGCATAGCCGTTCTGCCGTAGGTGGGCACCATGATCGCATTGGTATTGGTGCAGCTTAAGCCGATAAAGCCCTGCTCGCAAGCCATTTTGGCATAGTAGCCGGCGATGCCATAGTGGTTGGAATTGCGCACCACCACCATACCGATGCCGCTTTTCTTCGCCTTTTCGATGGCCATTTCCATGGCTTTGTGACCGACCACCTGACCCATGCCGTCGCAGGCATCGATGACTGCGGAAACGGGGGTTTCAAACACCACGTTGCCCTTGGACTCTACCTTGATCATGCCTTTTTGGATGGACTTGTAGTAGCGGTACATCCGCTGCATGCCGTGGGATTCGATGCCGTAGCGGTCGGAAAGCAGCAGGACATCGGAAATGATGGCAGCCTCTTTTTCATTAAAGCCGAACTTTTGAAACGCATCGTTGCAAAGTTCATTCAGCTTTTCAAATTTCCAGTACTGGTAACCCATAACGGATCTCCTTACTTTTCCAGATTCTTCTTTGCCTTGCGCATGGCAAGGATCCGATTCATCTCATTGTAGACGATCATGAAGCCCTCGTCAACACCCATGCCGGGCTTGGCAAGGATCTGCACAGGCTGAGTAGCCATAGCGCAATGGACGCAGACCTGCGCAGAGCGGTCGGTTTCGTTGCAGGTGCCACCCTGGTAAGCGCCGATGCCCTTTTCCTTGCAGTAAAGCACCGCTTCGATGGTATTGTTGATGCCGCCAAGGTCGGGGGTCTTGATCTGAACCATGTGACCAGCCTTGTTGTCGGCAAAGAGCTTGATATCCTCCAGGGTATTGCACCACTCGTCGGCAACCAGCTCCACATCGCAGCCACGCTTGTCAAGCTCTGCGGTCAGACCGGCAAGTGCCTTCATCTGGGTGGGAACATCCACATCGCAGTCCATAGGACCTTCGATGCGCAGGTGGAAGGGCTTTGCGATCTCGCCCAGCTTTTCGATATAGTCCGCCATGGCGACATAATTATTGTTGCCGAAAATAGCGCCGATGGTGCCGTAAACATCCATATGGAACACGGGAAGATACTTGTCGTCGGTGCGGTTGGCAAGGATACGGTCCCGCAGCCATGCCACATACTCCATAAGCTTTTCGCCGTTCTTGCCCAGCTTGGTTTCCACATGGTTGATAAGAGCATGGGGCAGCACATCTGCACCCTTAATAATCATCTTGTCGGCATTGTCATAGCGGTCATCACCGGACTGGGTAAAGATGGCGATGGGGGTCTCGGACACGGTGCAGCCGTACTCATCCGCCACGACCTCGCACATCATGCGCTTTGTAGCCTTGGCGACAGCATCGAGAATTGCCTGAGAAAGACCGTAGCGAATGGCAGTGTGCAGCCGCTTGCCGTCCACCTGAATGGCTTCCATCATGGCGCAAAGACCGCGGAAATCGTCCGCTTCCTTGCCCACCAGGTGGGGCTTGATGTACTTGTCGATGACGGGGATGAAGTCCTCAGCCAGGAACAGGGGATCCCGTCCGCCTGCACCGGAATACTGCACGGCTGCGCAGTCGCCGTAAGCGACCTGACCGTCCTCCAGCACCAGCATCACGCTGATGCTTTCGCCAGCCTGGCGAATGGCACGGAAGCCCTCGGTGGCAGGCTGACCGATATAAAACACACCGTCATGACCGGCGCCCTGCTTAATGGCGCGCTGGTCGTCGAAGTAGAAACCGGTACGACCGGCAGAGCAAACAACATCAACAATTTTCATGGTTTTTCTCCTTATATCAATACTTGGGGCGACCTACCAGGCGACCCTTGCCGATGGCATACACATCGTCAATAACCATCTGGAAGGAAGCCTTCCGGTTTTCCGCCATAGCGCGCTCATAGATTTTCGTCTCGTGGAAATCCTTCAAATCCTTGCTGAAGGGCAGGTTGCCGGGGTTGAGAATACGCACAGCGCCTTCGTTGTCACGGCAGGGCAGCATCAAGCCTGCATTGGCGCGGCAAGGTGCAAAGGGAACATCCAGAACGCCTGCCTCCACACCGCGGCAAACGCCGGCGGCAATGTCGCCATTACCCAGCTCGAAACACTTGTCAACAAAGCAGCGGGGCTCCTGACGGGTGATCTCCATTTCCTCTTCCAGGTGGTTATCATGGAAGTTCTGATCTGCCATCATATTGACCACCTGCTTGGTGCAGCGCAAGCCCTCAGCATTGGCTTCCATGGTGGGAATGCCCACAGCCTCATGGGGAGTCTTAACAATGACCTTGGTAGCCTTACTCAGCGCAGCGATCATACTGCCGGAGGAGATAACGCCGAATGCCTTGGCTTCGTCGGCAGGGAAACCGCCCATCCACTGGTGCAGCACAGTAGTGACCTGCACATCCTTGTAGCCGTACTTCTTTAAGTACTCGTCGGTCAGCTCCTGCAGCGTACGGATGGCAGCGATGTCCTGCACCAAATTGCCGCATTGACCGTAGCCGACGGTGATATTCTTAACGCCCTGCTCCGCAGCCAGCAGCGCTTCGATAATGGCGGCAGAGTGAGAAATGCAGGGAGGCACCAGCGTGCCGGTCAAAGGTCCGTAAGGCTCCCGGTTGATGGAAACGCCCATCTCCTCATAAAGTCCGGTAAGTCTGTCCACATACTGCCAATCCCGGATGGTACGCTCCATGGGGATATTCTTGCAGTAAGGCAGATTGTAGGAAATACCGCCGCCTTCGTAGCTGGTAAAGCCGCCGGCAAAGGTGATTTCCGTCAAAAGGCGGGCATCGGGTGTGCCGTGGCGCACCTGCATGGGCACATTGACGCTTTCAATGACCCGACGGCAGTTCATAACACCGTGGTTAACAGCGGGGAAGCCGTTGAGCATGGCGCGACCCAAGCGAATGGATTCGGCAATGCCGTTTTCCGCTTCCTCATAGCGATTCTGACGGGTGTAGCTGTCGATGGTGGAGGGAAGCAGGTCTGCCTCGCCCTCTTTTTCCAAAAACTGCATCAGCTTGATATGCTCTTCAATAACGGGAACACCGGCACGGGGCTGCACCAGCGTGCGTCCATCCCGCTTGGCATCCAGCAGCTTCTTGCTGAAATTGCGGCTTTGGGGCATAGCCTTGTGATAGGCAACTGCCTCTTCAAGATTTACATCCTTGCCGGTGGGCCACTGTGCCAAAACTTCTTGACGAAGGCGCTGAAATTCGCCCTCGGGAATTCTCTTATTCTGAATGTCCATGGTATTCAAGCTCCTTTTTCATGATTCTCAAGGCCGTCTGGGGATAGCGGGTAGAAAGCAGACCCATGGCGGCCAGTATATATGTACGATCCACCCAAATGTCTGCCACCTTGGGGCGCAAAGACATGGGCTGCATGGGGCTGAAAAGCGCGTGGGCAGCAATTTCTTCTGTGCGTTTTGTGTGGATCAAGCTGCCGCCGGTAACAACGATCTGCTTTACCTTAGTCAGATTTTTTCCCTCCTGCACGAAGGTCTGACCCAACATGGTATAGGTTTCTTCGATGGTGCCGGCATGGCGGGTTACCGCCTCCTCCACCGCGCAGGATGCAAGGGCATAGTCAAGCTTTTCTAGCTCTTCGTCGCCGCCCGGCACTTTTTCGGTATCGGCTTTCAGCTGCTCCACAAGCTCCGTGACCCGGTCTTTGCTGAGTCCCGACAAGCGGCTGACCTTATCCAGCCCTGCCGCATCTACGATACCCTGAATGGAATAGCGCATACCGATATCGCCTTCCACCGTCCGCTTGGCAAAGGGCTCGGGAAGTCCTTTATAAACGGTGTTCATATGCTCCGGCATGCCGTCCGCCACGCTGTAGACATCGGTGGTTGCACCTCCGACATCAACTGCCACCAGATCACCGATTCCCGGTTCGCCCTCGCAGCCCTGGCTAAGCAGCTCCATGGCCTGCAGCACCGCGCTGGGGGTGGGCATCATGATGTCCGACAAAAGCTGCGCCGCCTTGGAAAGCCCTTTCGCCTGAATGATCCGATTCAGGAAAATCTCCCGGATCTGCTTCTGGGTGGGCTCAATGTTCAGCACGCCGAATTTCGGCATCACATTGGGACAGATATAGGTTTCACAGCCCTCCAATATCCGCTGGCACTGCCGGACGGCTGTCCGGTTTCCGGCAATGACGATGGGAAATTCCGGCTTCATGGCTGCAAGCATTTTGGCATTGTGGAGGATACATTCTGTGTTTCCGCCGTCCGTACCGCCAACCAGCAGGAAAATATCCGGCTTGGTAGCGCGAATATCCTCCATATCATCCTCGGTCAGCTGGAATGCATACACTCCAACCACCTTGGCGCCTGCACCAAGACTTGCCAGCTTGGCAGCCTCGCCGGTGAGCTCCGGTACAAGACCGCTGGTGACCATCCGCAAGCCGCCGGCTGCGGAGGAGCAAGCATAGCACTCAGAAAACGGAATTTTGCCGGTCTTCTCTTCCAGCGCCGCCATGGCTTTTTGCAGACCCTCGTTGATATCGGTCTGCACCGTGGTGTATGCAGCTGCTGTGCCGAGGATCTGCTCATTTTGCAGATCTACTGCGGTCAGCTTGGTATATGTACTGCCAAAGTCGATCAGTAAGACAGCCTTCACGCAGTCTCACCGTCCATATGTAACAGCTCCCGAAGTGCCTCGATGGTGGTTTCGGGGGCAGTGCCGGGAGGGAAGGCTCTGTCAAAGCCCATATCCTTAAAGCGGCGCTCCACATCCTCAAACTTCTGCTTGCCGATGACGATGTTGCCGCCAACCAGCAGCGGAATGCCCTTCAGACCAGCCTCATCGCACTTTTCCCGCATGCCACGGCAATCCAGCTCGCCCTGACCGTAGAGGGAGGAAATAACGATGGCATCGGCGCTGGATTCGATAGCAGCAGCAATATACTCCTCCTGAGAAACCATAACGCCCAGGTTGATTACCTCAAAACCTGCCTCTGTAAATGCATGGTAAAGAATCTTGTTGCCTACAGCATGGACATCCGCGCCGATGACACCAATGACCAGGACCTTTTTTTCCTTGTTTCCCATTACGACACCTCGCTCTATTTTATTCCGGACTTCTTGTAATAGCCCTCTTTTTAACATTCCCTCAAAATTGTTCTACATCTATATACTATATTGTGCTAATACATTTGTCAACTAAAAAAAGCAAAATAAGCACAAAAAAGCCCGGCCAAAAAGCCGGGCAATCATTCCATCTATTTTTTAAATTTTCTTCTCATCCAGCAGACGCTTGATCTTATTTTCCAGATAAAGAACCGAGCCTTCGTCCATTTC